>JBEARM010000070.1:0-7252 GCA_041163175.1 Pseudomonadota bacterium
AATGCGCTCACTGTCGTACCAGGAGGCCTCGAACTGACGCATCTCACGACGAATCACCTCATCGCGGGTTTTGGCATTGCCACTGATATTGATGCGCCGCACGTAAACCCGACGGCCCGGATCGACCTGCAACTGGAAGTCCACGACACGCTTGGTTCGATCGATCTTTGGAATCGGAGAGACATTGGCAAATGCATAACCCAGTTCGCCGAGACGATCGGTCAAGGCCTTGTTCACCGCCTGCAGCTTCTCGTTGGAGAAGGTCTCGCCCGGCTTGATACTCACCAACTTTTGAAGGGACTCACCCTGCCCGAGCAGGTCGCCGGCTAGGCTGATGTCTCCCACAGTGAAGCGCTCGCCCTCATTGATGGTGATGGTGATGAACACCTGCCGACGGTCAGCCGACAAGGACACCAGGGTGGAGTCCACAGCGAACTCCAGGTAACCCTGGTTCAAATAGAAGGACTTCAGCGTCTCGATGTCGCCGGTGAGCTTCTGGCGAGAGTACTGGTCGGCTTTGGTGTACCAGGACATCCAGGTGGGTGTCGACAGACGAAACTCGTCGAGCAGGTCGTCTGCCTTAAAGGCCTTCGCGCCCACAATTCGAATCTCGGCGATGCGGGCATCTTCACCCTCGTCGATGGCAATCGAGACCGCCACACGGTTGCGTTCCAGCGGCGTGATGGTGGACTGAATCTGGACGTCGTATTTGCCACGGCCGAGGTACTGGCGCTTGAGCTCCTGCTCCGCTCGGTCCAGCAAGGCACGATCAAAAATTCGCGCCTCGGCCAGGCCGGAGTCGGCCAGGGCCTTCTTGAGCACCTCCTGGTCGAACTCCTTGGAGCCACGCACCTCGACTGCACCAATGGCTGGCCGCTCTTCGACCAAGACCACCAACACCTCTCCGTCGAGCTCCACCCGCACGTCCTTGAAGAACCCCGTTGCATAGAGCAGCCGGACCGACTCCGTGATGGTGGTGTCGGAGAGTCGATCGCCCACGCGAATGGGCAGGTAAGAGAACACCGTGCCAGGCTCAATGCGCTGCAGGCCCTCCACACGCACGTCCTTGACCACCACACCCACCGATCCGGATGCACTTGGTGGCTGCGGAATGGCCTGCGGTGCGCGCGGCACCTGAACCTGCGCCTGGGCGGCTCCCGCAAGCACCAGCAGTGACAGACAAACCGCCTGTTGGAGCGGGGAACGGTGAAGGCGAGGAGGACGCATGCTGATGAAACCTTTTTCTATAAACCAAAGAACCGCGATACATCATTGAAGAGGGCCAGGCCCGTGAGGCCCAAAACCAGCATCAGCCCGACCCGTTGACCCACCGCCTGAACACGATCCGGCAGCGGCTTGCCCCGCAAAAACTCAAAGAAATAGTACAGGAGGTGTCCGCCATCGAGCATGGGGATGGGGAGTAGGTTCAGGATTCCGATGCTCACGCTCACCAGTGCGAGAAAACCAATGAATGCCGTCCAGCCAATGGCGGCCGACTGGCCCGCTGCATCCGCAATGGCCACCGGGCCATTGAGCTGACGCCAGGACAAATCGCCCGTGAGCATCCGCCACAGGGCCTGCAACGACAACTGGGTCACCTCCACCGTGCGCTGTACGCCCCGAACGACCGCATCCACCGCGTCGCGGTCGACCGTGACCATGGGCGTCTGCGCGCCAATGCCCACGCCAAGCCGATGCACACCATCGGCACCAGGCTGGGCCGTGACCGTGATCAGTCGGCCCGAGCCGGGCACCTCCTCCTCTGGCGCGTTCGGCTGGGTTTGAACCACGCCCAGCACCATGGGAGCACCCTGGGCCTCGCGAACACGCGCCACGAGTTCCATGGGCTGACGGATGGGCTCGCCATCGACACTGAGCACCACCATGTCTGGCTGCAATCCAGCTGTTGCACCGGGGCCGTCGGGCTGCACGCCCGTGAGCCGAACCCCCAAGGACACCGGTGCCAGGCCAAGTCCTGACACGGCCTGATCGGGCTGGGCCGAGGGCACGAGCGCCACCCGAACCTCTCGCGCAGCGCCGCCCTCCGGCGAGACGGTCAGGAGAACCGAGGTGTCTCCGGCAATGCTGCTTCTGAAGAGCTGCCAACGCACATCCGAGAAGCTCAACACCGGAACGCCACCCACCGCGGAGATGGTCTCCCCCCCACGAAGGCCAGCCTGGGCGGCAGGCGACTGGGCAGCGGGCACCGCCATGACTGGCACGGGCTCCTGCCGCGGCAGACTTGCCACCATCGAGAAGGCCACCCATGCGAACAAGAAATTGGCCAGGGGGCCGGCCACGACCACCCAACTGCGGGCCCAGAGCGGCTTGGCATGAAACGAGCTCGTGGGCGCGGCGTCGGCAGGCCTGGCCTCACCCGAACCCGCGTCCCACATCTTCACGTAACCCCCCAGCGGGATCCAGCCCACGGCCCACTCGCAGCCACGGCGGTCACGCAGCCGCAAAATGGTGCGCCCAAACCCTACCGAGAAACGCTCCACATGCACACCCACCGAGCGAGCAGCCAGGTAGTGGCCCATCTCATGCACAAAGACCAGCAAGGCGACCGCAAAAAGAAAAGACATCAAACTGTTCATGACGCGAGCTCCGAGTGACGCATCAGCCATGCATCTGCATGGCGCCGTGCCTGAGAATCAATGTCGATGACATCGTCCACCGAGGTGGGGTCTGCCACCCGACCTACCAGTTCCGACAGCACATCTCCCACCAGGTTCTGGATCTGCCCAAAACGAATGCGACCCGCCAAGAAGGCATCGACCGCCTGCTCGTTGGCCGCATTGAAGACATTGCCTGCAGCCTGCCCCTGCTCGAGGCAGGCCGCCACATGACCGAGCGCAGGGAAACGAATGGGGTCGGGCTCCTCAAAGTGCAAGGCCTTGATCGCACGCCAATCCAGGGGTGTGACACCACTGTTGATGCGCTGAGGCCAGGCCATGGCATGGGCAATCGGCGTGCGCATGTCGGGTGGACCCAACTGGGCAAGGGTTGAACCGTCTTCAAACTCCACCATGGAATGAATCACACTTTCAGGATGGACGACGATCTCGATGTCCTGCGGTGGCATGGCAAACAGCCAATGCGCCTCGATCCATTCCAGGCCCTTGTTGGCCATGGTGGCAGAGTCCACAGAGATCTTCCGGCCCATGGACCAGTTCGGATGGGCCACAGCCTGCTCCACCGTGGCAGCGTCCATCGACTCGCGAGACCAGGACCGAAATGGCCCACCAGAGGCCGTGAGCAGAATGCGTCGAACATCGCTGGGCTGCTCGAAGCATCGGTAGCCCGGCCCCAGCGCCTGGAAGATGGCGTTGTGTTCACTGTCGATGGGAAGGATGGTGGCGCCAGAGCTGGCAGCCTGCGCCACCATCAGGCCGCCCGCACAGACCAAGGCCTCCTTGTTGGCCAGGAGCACGCGTTTGCCCGCGGCCACCGCCCGCCAGACCGACGGCAGGCCTGCCACGCCCACAATGCCGGCCACCACGGTGTCCACCTCCGCAAGGCCCGCCAATTCGCACAGGCCCTCGGGGCCCGCCAGTCCAAAGACATGACGCTGAGACGACTGGCCCAGTGCCTGGCGGAAATGCTCGGCGGCCAGAGGGTCTGAGAGGCAGACCACCTTGGGTTTAAAGGCTTCCACGAGACGCAGCAGCCCCTCATGGTCGCGGTGGGCCGACAGGGCCACGACCTCAAAGCGATCGGGATGACGGCGGACCAGGTCGAGGGTGCTCGCACCGATGGAACCCGTCGCGCCGAGGATGGCCAGTCGTTGTCGTCGGTTGGGTTCTATGGCCATGGCCTGATGATCTTAGATCGACGCCGAGTAAAAGAACACCGCAAAGGGCAGCACCGCCAGCAGCGCGTCGAGCCGGTCGAAAAAGCCGCCGTGGCCGGGCAGCAGCCAGCCGGAGTCCTTGACCTGAACCTGGCGCTTGAGCAAAGACTGGTGAAGGTCTGCCATGACTGCGACTGCCGTAATGAGCAAGGTCGTGCCCACCAGATAACCCCAGCCCACATCCTCCCTCAGCATCCAAGCCCAGCTGCCTGGCCAGTGCTCAGAGGCTGCGTAGACCAGGACCAGGTTGCCCAGCACCGCACCGCCCACGCCGGCCCAGGTCTTGCCCGGGCTGATGGTTGGTGCGAGCTTGCGACGGCCATAGGCCCTTCCGGAGAAATAGGCAGCGGTGTCTGCCGTCCAGACCAGCAGCGCAATCGAGAGCAAGAAAGCCAGGCCTTCCTGCCGGGCCAGCCAAATCGCAGACAGACAGCCCACACTCAGAAACACAGCGAGTACGAGGCCGGAGACACCGACCGGCGAACGGCCCCTGCGCAAGGCCATGGGCAGCATGATCAGCCAGACCAGACAGACCGGAAAGAGCACCCAGTCGAAGAGGTGCCAGGGACTAAAGAGTGGATCGTTCACCAGCGGAACCGCCCAGGCCATCAGAAAGGCACTGGCCGCCAGCCGCGGCCCCGTGCTCAATCGCAGGAGCCCTGTCCACTCCCAAAGGCACAGCGCAAGCACCGCTGCAGCAAAGACCACGAAGCCACTGATGGAACTCCAGAGCGCGTAGGGGACCACGAAACCCAGCAGGACTGCTGCGGTGAGAATCCTCAGTCGCATGTTCGAGCAGTCACCACTTGCTCAGAGGTGCGCCCGAAGCGGCGCTCACGCTGCCGATAAGACACGAAGGCGGCCTCCAGGGCTGCGTCATCGAAATCGGGCCAAAGGGTGTCGGTGAAATAGAGTTCGGTATATGCCAGCTGCCAGAGCATGAAGTTGCTCACGCGGGTCTCACCGCCCGTGCGAATGAAGAGATCGGGCTCGGGGAGGTCTGCCAGGCAGAGGTGGGGCGTGAGCTGCTCCTCTCCGATGGGCTGCCCTGCAGTCGCCAGCGTTGGATTCGCATCGAGCATCCTGCGCACGGCACGCAGCATGTCCCAGCGGCCACCATAGTTGACCGCCACGGTCAGGCAGAGCCCTGTGTTGTCTCGAGTTGCCAGCTGGGCTCGCTCGATGGCCTTTTGAAGCTTGAGTGAGAATGCAGAGAGGTCGCCGATAATGCGCAGCTGAACTCCATTGGACTTCAATGACTTCACCTCACGCTCAAGCGCGAGCAGAAAAAGATTCATGAGGAAGCTGACTTCCTCTTCGGGCCGACGCCAATTCTCGGAGCTGAAGGCAAAAACAGTGAGCGCCTTCACGCCGCGGCGGGCACAGCCCTCGACCACGCCACGCAAGGCCGCCACACCACGCTCGTGGCCGGCCATGCGGGGAAGGTGGCGGCTGGTGGCCCAGCGGCCGTTTCCATCCATGATGACCGCAACATGCTGCGGCACCTCGTGGACCTCAGGCACGAGCAGGGTCGAACTCTGCTGGACGGGCTTGGACGACTTTGGCATCAGACCGTCATGATCTCTGACTCTTTTTGAGCCAGTGCCTTGTCGATGTCGGCCACGAAGCGGTCGGTGAGCTTCTGAATGTCGTCCTGGGCCCGACGCTCGTCGTCCTCTGAAATGAGCTTGTCCTTGACCAGCTTCTTGAGCTGTTCGTTCGCATCACGGCGAATGTTACGAATGGCCACCTTGCTGTCCTCGCCATCGGATTTCACCACCTTGGTGAGCTCACGACGACGCTCCTCGGTGAGAGCCGGCATGGGGACCCGAATCGAGTCGCCGCTACTTGCGGGGTTCAGACCAAGGTCGGAATCGCGGATGGCCTTCTCGACGGGGCCCACCATCTTCTTCTCATACGGATTCACGCCGATGGTGCGGGCATCCATGAGAGTGAGGTTGGCGACCTGTGAGAGCGGCGTGGGATTGCCGTAGTAATCGACCATGATGCCCTCGAGTAGCCCTGTGTGGGCACGGCCGGTTCGCACCTTCGCCAGGCCTGACTTCAGGGTGTCGAAGGTCTTGGCCATCTTTTGTTCCGTGGATTGTCGAACCTCTTGAATGCTCACCGGTGTTCTCCTTCTTGATGAGGAAGATTAGACATGCACAAGGGTGCCCTCTTGCTCGCCGCGAACAGCAGCCAGCAGCGCACCTGGTTTGAAAATGCTCAGCACCCGAATCGGCAGACGTTGGTCTCGACAGAGCGCGAAGGCCGTGGCGTCCATGACCTTCAGATCTTTAGAGATGGCCTCGTTGAAGGTGAGGCTTGCATACCGAGTGGCGCTTGGGTCTCGGGCCGGATCGGCACTGTAGATGCCATCGACCTTGGTGGCCTTGAGCACGACCTCCGCGCCAATCTCGGCACCCCGCAGGGCCGCAGCCGTGTCAG
Source organism: Pseudomonadota bacterium (assembly GCA_041163175.1). Classification (GTDB taxonomy): domain Bacteria; phylum Pseudomonadota; class Gammaproteobacteria; order Burkholderiales; family Burkholderiaceae_A; genus Hahnella. The sequence goes on from JBEARM010000070.1 coordinate 6,302, forward strand.
TGGTGAAAAAGGGATTGCCGGTGCCGGCCGCAAAGACCACCACCTTGCCCTCTTCGAGGTAACGGATGGCCTTGGGGCGAATGTAGGGCTCCACGACCTGGTCGATTCGCAGCGCCGACTGCACTCGGGCCTCGAGGCCATGCTGACGCATGGCATCCTGCAGGGCCAGGGCATTCATGACCGTGGCAATCATGCCCATGTAGTCGGCCGTGGCCCGGTCCATGCCCTCCGCACCCAGCGCAACACCACGAAAAATATTGCCGCCGCCAATCACCACCGCAAGCTCAACACCCGAGGCCACCACCTGCGAAACCTCGGCCACGATGCCATCAATGGTGGCCTTGTTGATGCCATAGGCATCGGAGCCCATGAGGGCCTCCCCAGAGAGCTTCAACAAGACACGGCGATAAGCCATTAACCGCCCCGGGCCGCAGCCTGCTGAGCCGCCACCTCTGCGGCAAAGTCGGTGACCTTCTTCTCAATGCCATCGCCAACAATGTAGAGGGTGAAGCTGGCGATGCTTGCGTTCTTGCTCTTGAGAAGCTGCTCGATGGTCTGCTTGCCGTCTTCGGCCTTGACGAAGACCTGGCCCAGGAGGGTGACCTCTTTCAGAAACTTGGCCACGGCGCCCTCGACCATCTTGCTCACGATCTCGGCCGGCTTGCCGGACTCCGCCGCCTTCTCGGTGGCCACACGACGCTCGGCGTCGATGAGTGCCTGATCGACCCCGGAGGAATCCAGCGACTTGGGCTTGGAGGCCGCAATGTGCATGGCCAGGTCTCGGCCCAGCTGGGCATCGCCACCGACCAGATCGAGCAGGACGCCGATCTTGGCGCCGCCGTGAATGTAGGCATGCAACTGGCCCTTGGCCTGCACACGGGTGAAGCGACGAATCGAGAGGTTCTCACCAATCTTGCCCACCAGTGCTGTTCTGACGGACTCGACCGTGCC
>JBEARM010000071.1:0-7218 GCA_041163175.1 Pseudomonadota bacterium
GCCAGCAGCAGCATGCGTGCATCGGTGAGCTTGCAAAGGCTGGCCGCAGACTCCAGCCGCATGGGTGCCCGACGGAGTTGATCGAGAAGGCCGCTCTGCACCAAGGCGAGCAGGGTTTGGGAGTAGGCAAAGCCCGCCACCAGATCGAAGAGTTGGCGCGACTGCCGGTGAACGATCCAACGCAGCAAGATGGACTGTGAGGCCCAGCGCTGAAAGGCGGGGCTGGCCAAGAGGCGATCTCGCAGCCCTGTGAGAGACCACTTCGAGGCTGCCTTGGCAGGCATCACGGCCGACACTTAAGCCCCCAGTGGATGGCGGCGAAGGCCCGCGCAGTGCTCATCGGGCAGCAGCCGGCGCGCCTGGGCAAGCACCAACTGGCGCAGCGTGGTGGCACCACGGCAGGCGGGAATGCTGGCCACGGCCTCGGCAATCAGGCCATCGAAATAGGCCACGGCCCCTTCGAGGCCCAGTTCGCGGGCCGAGCTCGGCCGATCGTGGGTGAGGTCTTGGCCCGCGGGCTTGCCCAGTTCGGTCACATCGAGAAGGACATCACGAATGTCGTCGGCCACCTGATAGGCCTCGCCAATGGCATCGCCCAGCCGCTGCCAGGCGCGCGGGTCTCCCCCGGCGGCCATGGCGCCACCCACGGTGGCGGCGGTAAAGAGTGCACCGGTCTTCTCGCGCTGGTAACGGGTGAGATCGGCCTTGGACTCACACTCCCAGGCCTGACCGGCCACGATGCCATGGGGTGGGCCCACGGCCGCCGACAGGGCATCCAAGAGTGGTGCCATGCGATGGGGCTCATGGGCGCGGGCGGTGGCGATCATTCGGAAGGCCATGACAATCAGGGCATCGCCCGAGAGCACCGCAAGCCGCTCGCCATAGGCCGCGTGCACCGTGGGAACCCCACGCCGGGTGGCGGCATTGTCGAAACAGGGTAGGTCGTCGTGCACCAATGATGCGCAGTGCAGGAGTTCCAAGGCTGCGGCATAGGCCTCGGCCAGGCGAGGGTCGTCATCGCCACAGGCCAGGGCCACGGCCAGGCACAGGTGGGGCCGAACCCGCGCGCCACCAGGGAAGACGGCATGCCGAATGGCTGCGGCGAGCCGAGGCGGTGCGTTTGATTGCAGCTGGGATTCAAGCCCTTTTTCAAGTACCCGTTCGATTCGGTCTGTCAGCATGCTGGCCTCCTGGCGTTCTGCTTCCACAACGGGCACCCGAAGAAAATGGTGTCAATTGCAACTGTCGTTGTGTACTGTACAAGCAATTTGACACTGGCACCAGCATGAATCTGACATCTCGGGCGCTAGAGACCTTTGAGCACAACCTCGATGGCCTTCAATGGTCGGGCTGGGACCGTCCCGCTGTGGCGCAGTCCCCGAGCCTGCTGTTCCTGCATGGCACGGGCGCGGACCGCAGTTCTTGGCAGCCGCTCTTGGATGTCCTGCCCGAGGAGTGGGGCCTGCTCGTGCCCGACCTGCCCGGCCATGGCGCCAGCCAGTTCGAGGCGCCGCAGTCGATTGGCCTTCGCGAGATGGCCCTGCGCCTGCACCGCCTGCTGCAGTCACGTGGCATTCGCAGGCCGGATTGTGTGGTGGGACATTCTGCGGGGGCGGCCGTGGCCGTGGCCATGGCCTTGGCGCCAGAGACCACGCGGCCACACCGCATCTTTGGCGCGGCGCCCTCATTGGTGCCACCACCGGCATTGTTTAGCCAGATGCTGGGCCCACTGCTGGGCCCGCTGGTCTTGTCGAGCCCGAGCCTGCTCATGCTCGGGGGCATTGCACGCTCAACCCATGTCGTGAATCGACTGCTGGCCTCCACCGGGACCGCCCTGCCCGATGCACGAAAAGAAATTTACCGAAGGCTCTTTGGCCAGTCGGCCCACCTGCGCGGTGCACTGGGCTTCATGGCGGCCACCGACCTGCCCGGTCTTCTCTCAGAGGCGAGCGGCCTTAAGGTGCCCACGCTTTTTCTGGCTGCGCTGGATGACCCGTGGATTCCGGCCGAGCCGCTCGCACAGGTGATGAACACCCACTTGCCGCAGGCCACACTCGAGTGGACCAGCCAAGGCGGCCACCTCTTTCACGAGGTGGATCAGGCCTCGGTGGGTGCGCGCCTCACGGACTGGATGGCCTTGTGAATGCCTTTGGCCCCGGCCATGGGCAGGGCCAGGTACTGGGCTGACATGGCCTGACTGAGCAAGACCGCTGCTGGCTCCGGGCGGGCCGAGGTGTCGATGAGCAGCCGATGTGGTGCGAGCAGTGAGAGCTTTCGGGCCATGGCCATGGCCTCTTCCATGGCCCGAGGCCGGCCGGGGCTGCCATCGCGCGCCAGGTTGGCGCGGCCATCGGAGAGCACCACCAGGCAGGTGTCATCACCTGCCAGCCGCAGGCGCGTGAGCTGCTCTGCAGCCATGGCAAAGCCCGCTGCAATGGGGCTGCCACCGCCGCCCACCAATGCCGTGAGGCTCTTGCGAGCCGCCACCAATGAGCGTGTGGGGGGCAGCCGCAGTTCCGCACCCCTGCCCCCAAAGGCAATCAGGGCCACACGGTCTCGCCGGCTGTAGCACTCCGAGAGAAGAATCTCAATGGCCCCCTTGGCCTCGGCCAGGCGCGCCATGGCAGCCGAGCCCGAGGCATCGACCACAAACACGGTGGTCACCCCACGCTGGCGCTTCAGCCGCCAGACATGCAGGTCATCGGGCCGCAGGGCCATGGCCGTGTGCGAGCGGGTGCGCGTGCTTTGAAATGGAATGGCTGCACGAAGCGTGGGCAGGATCGCAAGGCGATCCTCACCACCTCGGGGCTTGCGACGAATCACACCCACCGGCCGGCCACGGCCGCGGCCACCCTCGCCCATGCGGCCTGCGCCACTGCCGCCTGCATTGGCAAGCGCCTGCTGTGCAAGCCCACGGGCCCAGGCCTCGAGCAGGCCCTTCGGAAGGCTGGCGGCGGCAGTCTCCACGGTGCGTTCTTCGAAGTCATCGGTCTTCTGAGGCGTGGGCGTCTCTGGTGGAGAGCCATGGTCGGGCTGGGCCTCTTCGGGCGACTGCGTGTTTTGTGTCGCCTCTTGGTCTTGCTCCTGCCCGGTGGCATCCTCCGGCGGCGGGCTTGGCCACTGACGGGCCTGGGGCAGCAGGCTCCAGGGCACCGCCCAGGCGAGGTCCTCGGCCGTGGCTTCCGTGCGCCCATGCGAGCAGGCATGCATGCGCATCCATCGCAGACAGGCGAGGCTTGGCCGCAGCGAGACCAGACCCAATAATTGGCTCGCCTCCATCACGGCCTGCACCAAGGGCTCGGGCACATGAACAGATTGCCAATCCGTTGCAGCCGCCATCGCGGCGTGCATGGCGGCACCCATCTCTGTATCCATCCACGCCTCGCGCAGCAGGGTTTCGTCGCGCATGTCGATGCTGCAGCCCATGCGGTCGCGCAGGGCCGAGGCCACTGGCGGTTCATCGGGCAGGGATTCATCGAGCAAGACCAGGCCACAGTCGCCACGGTCGATGGCCTGGGCCAATGCGGCCGCAAGCCCCGTGGGCAGGCGCTCGGCCATGGCCACCACCAGAAAGCCACCCCGGGCCTGGGCCAGGAGTCCGGTGCGCAGCACGGGCCGCCCTGCACGAAGGCTCTCGAAGGGGTCGATGGTGTCGGTGAGCTGGGCCGGGTCGGTGTGAATGGCCATGCGCAGCCATGGCCTGCCTTGGGCCTTGCAGTGCGCTTGAAGCCTTTCGAGGAGTTGATCACGGCGCGGGCCTGCATGGGCTCGCAGCCACAGACCACCATGGGCCGCCCCGCCTTGGGCCAGCAGCCCGAGCAGGCGGTCGAGCTCGGTGGCCTCGATCAGATCGACTCCAGCGCGAGCATCACCCGTTGGCTGGCGTCGGTGTCATCCAATGGGTCTCGGCGCAGACGATGGCGAAGCACCAACGGGGCCACTTCCTTTAAGTGCGCCACCGTGGCCTTGCGGGCATTGCGAAGGGCTGCGAGCGCCTTGGCTGCGCGCATGAGGCTCAGCTCTCCGCGCAGGCCATCGGTGCCCAAGGACATGCAGAGCTGTGCAGCGCTGGCCAGCACTTCGTCGGACAACGTGACCTTGGGAAGCCGCTTGCGTGCGGCCACGAGCTGGTCTTGCAAGGCCTGCTGCTCCGCGGCCTGCGCAGCCACAAAGGCGGCCGGGTCTCGGTCGTAGGCCTCTCTCCGGCGCACGACCTCGACGCGTTGTTGAAGGTCGGTGGGGGTGCGCACCTCCACGGCCAGGCCGAAGCGATCGAGCAGTTGCGGGCGCAGCTCGCCCTCTTCCGGGTTGCCACTGCCCACCAGCACAAAGCGAGCGGGGTGGCATACGCTCAGGCCCTCACGCTCCACCCGGTTCTCGCCCGATGCGGCCACATCGATGAGGAGATCTACCAGGTGGTCTTCCAGCAGGTTGATCTCATCGATATAAAGAAAGCCTCGGTTGGCCTTGGCGAGCAGACCCGGCTCAAAGACCTTCTCTCCACTGGCCATAAGCCGCTCGAGATTGAGCGCACCCAGAATGCGATCTTCGGTAGCGCCCAGGGGAAGGTCCACCACCGGCACGGTGATGCGTTCGGCGCGCGGCTTGGATTTCGTTGTGCCTGCACCACCAGTGCAGGAAGGGCATAGGCCCGCGGGCGCATTCGGTGGGCACTGGTATGGGCATCCAGCGACCACCTCGATGGGGGGAAGCACGGCCGCCAGTGCACGCACGGCGGTGGACTTGCCCGTGCCACGGTCGCCGAAAATGAGCACACCACCAATGAGTGGATCGGTTGCCGCAAGCAGCAGGCCGAGTTGCATTTCTTGTTGGGCCACCATGGCCACGAAGGGGAAGGGGCTTGAGGTGTCACGCTTGGGTGACAGTGGTGTCTGACGCATGGCCATACTCTGCCCAGACTGTCGCAAGCCGTCAATTCACCAGGGAATGTCCTCGCCGCGGTGGTCGACGAACCAGGCACGGCCGTTGGCATGCAGACGATTGATGGCATGTAGCAGGCCCGCGGCCGAGGCATCAGGCGTGATGGCCTCGCTGGCCTGTCGAAAGGGTTTGGAGAGATTGGAGGCCACCGTGCCGGGTTGAAGCGCTGCGAAGACCGCCTGCGGATGGGTGCGGGCCGCCTCGATGGCGGCCGTTTGCAAGAAGGCATTGCCCGCGGCCTTGGCTGCTCGGTAGCCATACCAGCCGCCCAGGTGGTTGTCTTCAATGCTGCCCACACGGGCCGAGAGCACGCCGAAAATGGACCGCTCGTGTTTGGCCAGCAATGGGATGAAGTGCTTGAGCACCATGGCCCGGCCCACGGCGTTGACCTGAAAGAGCCTCATGAGGTGGGCTGGATCCAGGGCATCGAGCCGCTTCTCGGGCATGACGCCATCCAGGACGAGCACGCCTGTGGCATCGATGATGAGGTGAAAGGGGCCACGCTCGGCCAGGCGGCGGGCCGTGGCCAGCACCGTGGCCTCTTGGGTGATGTCAAAGCCATCTTCAGTACGCGAGACCGCGAAGGCCGAGCCACAACGCGGCGTCTCGCCCAGTGCCTTGAAGATGGCCCCGCCGATCGACCCACTGGCGCCCAGCACGATGGCCCGAAAGCCATCGGGAAGGCTGTGGAGCGTGGGGGTGGTGGAGTCCATGGAAAAGGTGAGCTGGGTTTACTGAGAGGCCTTCTCTACAAGGCGGCCGCTGAGGTATTTGTGCAAGATGCTGGCAATGAGCGTCTGGTAAGGAAGCCCCTCTTGAAGGGCCCGCGCCTGAAGCCCTGCAAGATCCAAGGACGATATTCTGATGTTGACCCGTCGGTCTTTTAAGGCTGTTGCATGGGCAGCCAACCGATACGCCTCGAGCTCTCGCTTGGTGGCAGCCGACCTGTACGCTCCACTGTCAAAGTCGCGAAGAATCTCCTTCTCTTCCTTACTGAGTCGGGTCATGACGCTGTGTCCTTTCCGCATATTCTTGCGTTGCCTTACGGCTGGGGATGATGGTTTCCAAAAAATAGTAATCCGGCTCCTCCACCACTGGCACCAGGTAGACGTAGTGGTCAACCTCGACCAAGAGAAGTCGCTGATTGGGATAGCGATTCGTGTTCGGGTGCATGCGAACATCTAGCAACCCACCATCTTGAATTGCAATCACGATCCTCTCGAATCCGATTGCTCTCTCCGAGAGAAGTTGCTCGTTTTTCTCTGCGTTCCAGTGAAAGGGTTTCAAGGTCAGAAGATATCGCACCGTGTGCCTTTTGTCATCATTCTGTTTGGCCCTTGATTTTGAACAGCTGAGATGCAGACGACTATCCGACAAGCGCAGAAGGTATTGCGCTCGCAATAGCGCAATGGCGCCTGCTCAAACTAAGTAGGGGGAACGCCTGTCAGGTGCGGGTGCGGGTCCGGGTGCGCTTAACCCACTCCAGCAGCACCTCATTGATTCGGGTCTGCCAGCCGGGGCCGGCCTGCTTGAAGAACTCAACAACCCCGCGGTCGAGACGAATCGTGACTGGCGTTCGCGTGCCAGACCCTACAGGCCGGCCCCGCCGTACGAGTCGGTCGCCATCGTAGGTGTCTGCGGACTTGAACCACATCTCATCCAGTTCAAGGGCCTCACCATCCTCAGTGATGTACGACTTCGAAGGCTCTTCGCTCACGATGATTGGCTCTCCTTAAGGATATGACGTGCGATGCTGGTTCCCGATCTGTCCACACAACCACACATAAAGCGCCTGAGAGAAGTCCGATGGTGATGAAGCGTCGCTCGCTGTAATCCTGTCGGAGGTCCTCGCGGGTTTGATGCAAGCCGGCGAACATTTCCCCGCAGGTTAAGAGATCAAGTTGCCGGTGCTTTAGAGTCCAATCACGTTTGACTCGATCACAGGAAATAGCGGTGTAAGTGGCATTTAATATACGTACACTTAATCCGGAAATCAAGAGGCGAGAAGGATCGGAAGACACCCGGAGATGCTGTCCCGCCGCGGCTTAAGCGTCCATCCCTCGCTTGTCTGAGGCCCCCTACTCCCGCCCCCACTCCAGCCAGGCCTCCATGATCATCACCATGGCAAAGGTGTCGAGCTCGCAGTAGCGCAATAGCGCCTGCTCAATCCAACGAGGGGGAAGTAGGCCATGGACACGGCCACCCTTCGCTATTACTTCCGCCATGCGCATGCGGTGGCCCAGCGCTATGAGGAAGTTACAAGCCGAAGACTGCGTC
>JBEARM010000072.1:0-6902 GCA_041163175.1 Pseudomonadota bacterium
TGGCTTCGACCGCTACTACCAAATCACCAAATGCTTCCGAGATGAAGACCTCCGGGCAGACCGTCAGCCCGAGTTCACCCAGATCGACTGCGAAACCTCCTTCATGACGGAAATCGAGATTCGCAGCCTCTTTGAGTCGATGATTCGGGCGGTCTTCGCGGACAACCTCGGTGTGGCCTTGCCCAATCCGTTTCCGGTGATGCCGTATGCCGAGGCCATGCAGCGTTTTGGGTCGGACAAGCCTGATCTGCGGGTGTCACTGGCCTTTACTGAGCTCACCGATGCCATGCGCGATGTCGACTTCAAGGTGTTCTCGGAGCCTGCGAACCTGGCCAATGGCCGTGTGGTGGCCATCCGTGTGCCGGGTGGTGCCGCATTGAGCCGAGGGGACATCGATGCCTTCACTGAATTTGTGAAGATCTATGGCGCCAAGGGGCTGGCCTGGATCAAGATCAATGACATTTCCGCCGGTCGAGAGGGCCTGCAGTCACCCATCACCAAGAATATTCACGATCAGGCCCTGGAGGCCATCCTCACCCGAACAGGCGCGGCCTCGGGCGACATCATTTTCTTTGGAGCCGACAAGGCCAAGGTGGTCAACGATGCCATGGGCGCCCTGCGGCTGAAGATTGGTTTGAGCGATTTCGGCCGTGCCCAGGGTCTCTTTACAGCCGGCTGGCAGCCTCTGTGGGTGGTGGACTTCCCCATGTTCGAATTCGACGAGGAGTCTGGCCGATGGTCCGCTGTTCACCATCCCTTCACGGCGCCTCAGGATGGCCATGAAGACCTCCTTGAGTCCGACCCTGGTGCCTGCCTGGCCAAGGCCTACGACATGGTGCTCAACGGCTGGGAGTTGGGTGGCGGCTCCATTCGTATCCACCGAGAAGAGGTCCAGTCCAAGGTCTTCCGGGCCCTGCAGATCGGGGCCGAGGAGGCTGAGCTCAAGTTCGGCTTCCTGCTCGATGCGCTGCGTTACGGTGCGCCACCGCATGGAGGCCTGGCCTTTGGCCTCGACCGACTCGTCACCCTCATGACCGGTGCAGATTCCATTCGAGACGTCATCGCATTTCCGAAAACCCAGCGGGCCCAGTGCCTGCTCACGCAGGCTCCGTCTGCTGCAGACGAAAAACAGATGCGGGAGCTTCACATCCGGCTTCGCGAGGCGCCCAAAGTCGTCGCATGATCAGCCCCACTGCCATCGGTCACCGCCGCGCCCTGGCGTACGGACCTCTGGCAGTCCTGCTCGGACTCTCCACGGCCTGGCTGGCATCAGAGAATCCGGCTGCTTTCACCGGCCCCTGGCCCCTGGCCCTGCTCATCGTGGGCTGCTTATTCGTGGGGCAGTTGCTGGTGCGCCGATATGCGAAGGTCTGGCTTGAGGATGTCCAGAGCTGGCCCCGGCCTGTGCAGATGTTGGGCCGTTTCGGATGGTCGGCCATCATCGTCACGGGCGTCCACGGCATTTTCGCAGCCGGTCCAACGCGGGCCAGCATGGTCTTTGCTGTGGTGCTGGGGGTGGTCATGATGGGCCACCAACTCTTTCTCTCACAACTTGGTTCACAGGCCACTCGCCAGGCTGCCCTTACGGTCTATGTGGCCAGCTTTCTGTTGGCCTTGGCGGGCTTGTACGGCTGGGTTCCGGTGGCCTCGGTCTGGGCCTCAGTGGCCTCGGTGCCGGCCTTTCATGCCAGACGGCTCATGGCCATCGGGGAATCCTCTGAGCTGGAAGCGGCCCGCATGTTGTCGGCCGCCATCTTTGGATTTGTGCTCATCATGACCTTTGCCGTGGCACTCACGGCCGTGCTGGCGGCCCGCGGGATGTTGCAGGTATGACGGCCGACCGGCCTTGGAAGGTGCCGGAGTCTGTCCTGGTGGTCATCCACGATCATCAGCACCGAATCTTGCTGCTTGAGCGTGCAGACCATCCAGGCTTTTGGCAGTCGGTCACCGGCAGCCTGGAGGCACCCAACGAGCCGGTGGTGGAGGCGGCCCGACGGGAGGTCTGGGAGGAGACCGGCATCGACTGTTCCACAGATCGATTTCTGGATTGGCAGTTCACCCAGGTCTTCGAGATCTTTGCCCATTGGCGGCACCGCTATGCCCCGGGCGTGACACACAACACCGAACATGTCCTCTCCCTCATGGTGCCGTCGGAGCAACCGGTTCAACTCTCACCTCGCGAGCACCTGCGTTACCAATGGCTCGACTGGCGGACTGCAGCCGAGACCTGTTTCTCTTGGACCAATGCCGAGGCCATTCGTCAACTGATGACCCGGCAGACATGAGGCTTGTCTTTGGGGTCGACTTCAGTTGCGCCCCAAGCCGTCGAAAGCCCATCACGGTGGCTGCCATGGCCTGGTCTGTTGCAGCGGCGGGTGATGCCGACCGACTCCAACTTCTCGACATGGCAGCCCTGGCCAGTCTCTCGGACTTCGCGGCCTTTCTGGAGCGGCCCGGGCCCTGGCTTGGCGGCTTCGACCTTCCCTTTGGTCAGCCCCGCAGCCTCATTGAGGCGAGCGGTTGGCCCACCGACTGGCCCGACTTTGTCGAATTCTTTGGGCAGCAGCCTCGCGATGCGTTGAGAGATCGTTTTCGGCAGTGGTGTCAGGCCCGGCCTGTCGGGCAGAAGTTTGCATGGCGCCGCGTCGACCGGCTTGCCGGCTCCAGTCCTGCCATGCGCTGGACCAATCCGCCAGTGGCCTGGATGATGCAGGCGGGCGCACCCCTGCTGTTGGCTGCTGGCCTTTGGTGCCCAGCCCATCAATGGCCCAGGGCCTGCACCTTGGAGGCCCTCCCCACCGATGCACGCATAGCCCTGGAGGCCTATCCGGGCTATTTGGCCCGGCAGATCACCAAGGCCTCTTACAAGAGCGACAGCCCCGCCAAACACACGGCCGAGCGCCGCCTCATGCGCGCGGCGATTGTGTCGGCCTTGGCGGAGGATCGGCTTGGCCTGGGTCTACAGGTGGAGGCCGATGCGGCCTGGTGGTCTTTGCTGGTGGAGGAGGGCAGCGCAGACCTGCTAGATGCCCTGCTCTGCGCCGTACAGGCTGTGTTGGCTGCGCGCGCACCGGGATTCGGCCTCCCGGACAACCTCGACCCACTCGAGGGCTGGATTGCATCTGTGCCCCCGCCGCCTCACTAGAATGAAAGCCCCATGAGACACCACGCCAACAGCGCTCCGCCGTTCGACCCTGCCCTGGCAGCTCGTTTCCCGCCGCCACCTACAGCGCCGCAGGGCACCTGGCCGGTGATTCGAACCCTACTGCCGTATCTGCTGGCCTACCGGATTCGAATCGTGGTGGCCCTGAGCGCCATGCTGCTGGCCAAGGTGGCCAATGTGGGTGTTCCGGTGGTGCTCAAAGAGATCGTCGACGGCCTGGCCAATCCCAGCACGGCCATGCTCGCCCTGCCCGTGGGCCTCATCCTGGGTTATGGCCTGATGCGGCTTGCGGCCACCTTCTTCAATGAACTGCGGGAGGTCGTGTTTGCTCGGGTCACCCAGGGTGCCGTGCGAGACATCTCCCTGCGGGTGTTTCGGCACCTGCACAGCCTCTCGATGCGGTTCCACCTCGAGCGGCAGACCGGCGGCCTGACGCGCGACATTGAACGGGGCTCTCGCGGTGTGGGCACCCTGGTGAACTTCACCCTCTACAGTGTGGTGCCCACCCTGGTGGAGGTCTTGCTGGTCACGGGCTGGCTGGCCTATCACTACGAGCCAATCTTTGCCCTCATCACCCTGACCGCACTGGTGGCCTACGTGGCCTTCACCATCCTGGTGACCGAATGGCGCACCCATTTCCGTCGCGAGATGAACGAGCTCGACTCGCGGGCCAACGCGCGGGCCATCGATTCCTTGATCAATTACGAGACGGTTAAGTATTTCAACAATGAGGCCTTTGAGGCCGCACGCTACGACAAGAGCCTTTTGCACTGGCAGGAGGCGGCCATTCGAAGCCAGACCTCCTTGTCGGTCCTCAATGTGGGGCAGAGCTTGATCATTGCCGTGGCCGTGACCCTCATGGTCTGGCAGGCGGTGGCGGGTGTTCAGGCGGGCACGATGACGCTGGGTGACCTCGTGCTGGTCAACGCGTTCCTCATTCAGCTCTACATCCCTCTGAACTTTCTGGGTGTGCTCTATCGGGAGATCAAGCAGAGCGTGGTGGACATGGAACGGTTGTTTGCCCTGCTGGCCCAGAACCGTGAGGTGGCCGATCGGCCAGAGGCCCAGGCCTTGGTGGTGGCCCAGGGTGAGGTGACCTTTGATTCGGTTCGTTTCGCCTACGATGCCCGCCGCCCCATTTTTGATGGCCTGTCGATCCGCCTGCCGGCCGGACGCACCACCGCGGTGGTGGGCTCCTCCGGCGCTGGAAAGTCCACGCTCTCGCGGCTGCTTTATCGTTTCTACGACCCCGATGCAGGCCGCATCCTGATTGATGGTCAGCCCATCGACACGGTCACCCAGGCTTCGCTGCGCAAGGCCATCGGCATCGTCCCCCAGGACACCGTGCTCTTCAACGACACACTGGCCTACAACATTCAATATGGCCGGCCAGATGCGGCGCCTGAGGAGGTCGTGGAGGCTGCTCGGGCGGCTCACCTGGGCAGCCTCATCGACAAGCTGCCCGATGGCCTGGAGACCATGGTCGGGGAGCGGGGCTTGAAACTCTCAGGCGGGGAGAAGCAGCGCGTGGCCATCGCCAGGGCCCTGCTCAAGCGGCCAAGCATCATGGTGTTCGATGAGGCCACCTCATCCCTAGATTCCGAGTCGGAGCGGGTCATCCAGCAAGAGATCCGAGAGGTCTCTCAGGGCCGCACCACCCTGGTGATTGCCCATCGGCTCTCCACCATTGTGGATGCGGACCAAATTCTGGTGCTCGAGCAGGGTCGGCTGGTGGAGCAGGGCCGGCATGCCGAGCTGATTGGTCGGGGTGGGCGCTATGCAGAGCTCTGGGAGTTGCAGGCCCGCCAGGCCCAGCAAACGGACTCCTAACGATTCCCTGGGCAGCCCCCGCGTGCGGGGTTTGGCCTGCACCAAGGCTGGGCTCAGTGTTTTCCCCAGGCCGCGCATTTTGGTCTGACCGCTGGGGCACACTGTGAGGCCAAACGCTTTTCGCAACCGCTGTTTTCGCAACTGCTGTGACGTCTAAATACCCAAGAGGAGATTGACGAATGCTGAGCAAGAAACTGTTGACTGTGGCCCTGGCCGCTGGACTGGTTGCCGCCGCCCCCGCGATGGCGAGCAAGACCATGGAGTCGATCAAGAAAAAAGGAGAGGTCTCCTGTGGTGTCAACACCGCCTTGGGTGGCTTTGGCATTGCGGGCAGTGACGGCAAGTGGACTGGCTTCGACGTGGACTACTGCCGGGCCATTGCTGCGGCCGCCCTGGGCGATGCCAACAAGGTTCGGTATGTGCCCCTGAGCGCCGCACAGCGCTTCACGGCCTTGCAGTCTGGCGAGATCGATGTCCTGGCCCGCAACACCACCTGGACGATGAGCCGTGACACCCAGCTGGGCACCACCTTCGGCGCCACAAATTTCTTTGATGGTCAGGGCTTTCTGGTGCCCAAGAGCCTGAAGGTGAAGTCTGCCAAGCAACTCAAGGGCGCCACCATTTGTGTCCAGAGCGGCACCACCACCGAGAAGAATCTGGCTGACTACTTCCGCATGAACAAAATGACCTATAAGCCTGTGGTGGCAGAGGATCTGAAGGTTGTCATTGCCAACTACAACGAAGGCCGTTGTAAGGTGTTCACATCGGACGCGTCTCAACTGGCGGCCATTCGCGCCAACGACACCAAAACCCCCGATGACCACATCATCCTTCCTGAGATCATCAGCAAGGAGCCCCTGGGCCCCGTGACCCGTCAGGGCGATGAGGCCTGGTCCAAGCTCGTGACCTGGGTTCACTTCGCCATGATCACCGCCGAAGAACTCGGCGTGACATCTGCAAATGTGGATCAGATGCGGTCGGACACCAACCCGGAGATTCAGCGTCTGCTGGGCCAGGGCAACAACGACTTCGGAAAGTCAATTGGCACCGATGCCCAGTGGGCCTACCGGGTGGTGAAGCAGGTGGGCAATTACGGCGAGGTCTTCGAGCGCCATGTGGGCAAGAAGACGCCCTTGAAGCTTGACCGTGGCCAGAATGCACTCTGGAACAAAGGCGGCCTTCAGTACGCACCGCCCATTCGCTAGTTGATGTGCGGGCCAAGCTCCTTGGGTGCCTGAGATGAGGCCTTGAGGGCTGGCCCGGCTTCTGTCGGGATGGGGCACCTTGCCCCTCCCGTCTTCCCCTAAACACCCGAAAAGACGGCCTCTGATGCCCCGTCCTGCCCCGCGGAGTTGCTCGTGTTGAATCAGCCCGGCCTTCGAGCCATGGTCTGGCAAGCCCTGCTCTTTGCCCTGCTGGCCGTTGGTCTATGGATTTTGGTGGGCAATCTGAATGCCAATCTTGCCCAACGGGGCATTGATTTCGGCTACGACTTTCTGCTCGGCCCAGCGGGCTTTGACATCGCCGAGCGGGCCATTGAATACGATGCCGACAGCAGTTACGTTCGGGCCTTTGTGGTGGGGCTCATCAACACGCTTCGTGTGGCGGTGATTGGAATTGTGCTGGCGAGCCTCCTGGGTCTCTTGGTGGCGGTGGGCAGCCTCTCGCCGAACCCCTTGCTGGTCTGGCTCTGCCGGCAGTTTGTGGAGTTCATCCGCAATGTGCCCCTGCTGCTGCAACTGATCTTTTGGTACCTCACGCTGGCCGCGGCGCTCCCAGACACGGAGGCGCCCGCCCAGCTGCTGCCCCATGTGTTCTTGAGCAAGAACGGCCTGCAGTTTCCATGGTTCCTCGCGGGAGCCTTTCCGGCGCTGGAGTACCCCGAGATGGGCGCCTTTGGGCTGGTGGG
>JBEARM010000073.1:0-6803 GCA_041163175.1 Pseudomonadota bacterium
CTGGTCTGCCTGACGGGCGTCTCGGGATCCGGCAAATCCACGCTGGCCCAGGATGTCCTCTTTCCTGCCCTATGCAAACACTTCGGCAAGGCCACCGACACGCCTGGCCCCTTTCGGGCCCTCGAGGGAGCGGGCCTCATCTCGGATGTCCTCATGGTCGACCAGTCCCCGATTGGCAAGACCACACGATCAAACCCCGCCGTCTATGTGGGCGCCTTCGATGCCATTCGTCGGCAATTCGCAGAGGCGCCCTTGTCCCTGCAGCGCGGCTACTCGGTGGGCACCTTCAGCTTCAATGCCGGCACCGGCCGCTGCCCGACCTGCAATGGCAGTGGCTTTGAGCAGGTCGAAATGCAGTTCCTCTCGGATGTCTACCTCAAGTGCCCCGACTGCCAAGGCAAACGTTTTCGTGCAGAAACACTCGAGGTCATGGTGCGAGGCCAGTCGATCGCAGACATCCTCGAGATGACGGTCTCGGAGGCCCTGGCCTTCTTTGCAGACGACCGTGAGGTGAAGCGACGGCTGCAACCCCTGGTGGATGTGGGCCTCGACTACCTTCGGCTCGGCCAGCCCGTGCCGACCCTCTCGGGCGGGGAGGCCCAGCGCCTGAAGATTGCAGGCCACCTGGCAGATGCCGCCGAGCGCGGTGCCAAATCGAAGCAGGGCATGCTGCTCCTCTTCGATGAGCCCACCACGGGCCTGCACTTCGATGACATTGCCAAACTGATTCGATCGCTCAAGGCGCTGGTCAAGGCAGGCCACTCCCTGCTGGTCATCGAGCACAACCTCGACCTCATGCAGGCGGCCGACTGGCTCATCGACCTCGGGCCCGACGCGGGACCGGCCGGCGGCCATCTGGTGGCAGAGGGCTGTGTTGAAGATCTGATCGCATGCACACAATCACACACGGGCGAGGCCCTTCGACTGGCCCGTGCACCTCGGGTGGAATCGCCTCGGCGGCCCGCAGCAGCGCCGCGCCCCGGCCATTCGGCCATCGAGATCCTGCATGCCCGTGAGCACAACCTACAAGACATTTCGCTCTCCATTCCACGCAACCAGCTCACGGTGATCTCCGGCGTGTCGGGGTCGGGAAAGTCCACCCTCGCCTTCGACATTCTCTTTGCCGAGGGCCAGCGTCGTTACCTGGAATCGCTCAATGCCTATGCACGCCAGTTTCTGCAGCCCGCCTCACGGCCAGAGGTCGATGCCATCTATGGCATTCCACCCACCGTGGCCATTGAACAGCGCACGAGCCGCGGCGGGCGCAAGAGCACCGTGGGCACGCTCACAGAGATCCACCACTTCCTTCGGCTGCTCTACGTCAAACTTGGCCAGCAGCAGTGCCCGAGCTGCCTGATTCCCATCGCGCCACAGTCGGCCGAGGCCATCGTGGCCAGCATCCTGAAAGAAAACGCGGGCCAGCACATTGGCCTTCTGGCGCCACTCGTGATTCAGCGAAAGGGCATCTACCAAGACCTGGCCAAGTGGGCTGCTGCCCGGGGCCACACCCACCTCCGAGTGGACGGTGAGTTCATGCCCACCGACCGCTTCCCGAGGCTCGACCGTTACCGAGAGCACACCATCGAACTGCCGGTGGCCGACCTCGCCGTCAATGCAGCAGCCGAGGCCGCCCTGCGAGAGGCTGTGGACAAGACCCTCTCGCTAGGCCAGGGCAGCCTCACGGTGCTCGCACCACTCGACCAGACTCCACGGCTTCAGCAGGTGGCGCCCACTGCACGGCTCTACTCCACCAAACGCACCTGCCCGAGCTGCAGTCAGAGCCTGCCCGAGCCCGAGCCTCGCCTCTTCTCGTACAACACCCGACTCGGCTGGTGCCCCCGTTGCACCGGCACGGGCCTGTTTGAGTCAGGACTGGCCGAAGACGACACCGGCGAGGAGGATGCCTTTCTCGTGGACGAGGACAACGATGACGAGGCTGGCCTCGACCCACTGTTGTGCCCCGACTGCGAGGGTGCTCGGCTCAACCCTGTGGCCCGATCGATCACCATCGATGGCCGGGGCCTGCACCAGATTTCACGATTGGCCATCTCCGAACTACCCAACTGGCTCGAGGCGCTGACCAAAGGCTTTGACGCCAGATCCCTCGCCATCGCAGAGAACCTGGTGAAGGAAATTCGCAGCCGGGTGGACTTCCTCTGCTCGGTGGGCCTGGGGTATCTGTCGCTGGACCGTGCGGCCCCCACCCTCTCGGGCGGCGAGGCCCAGCGCATTCGACTGGCCTCGCAGCTGGGTTCCAACCTGCAAGGGGTCTGCTACATCCTCGATGAGCCCTCGATTGGACTGCATCCGAAGGACAATGAGGCCCTTCTGGTGCTGCTGCGCAAGCTCCAACAAAAGGGCAACACCGTGGTGGTGGTCGAGCATGACGAGGAGACGCTCGCCATGGCCGACCACCTCATCGACATGGGCCCGGGCGCTGGGCGCCGAGGTGGCGAGGTGGTGGCCCAGGGAAGCCAGGCCGACCTCGAGGCCTGCACTGCGTCCGTGACGGGACGCTACCTTCGAAGCCCCATGCAGCACCCACTGCAGCCGCTGCGTGAGGCCCCAGAAGAGTGGCTGCTGGTGGAGGATGCAAGGCTTCACAACCTGCAGGGCGTGAGTGTACGGATCCCATTGAACCGACTCACAGTTGTGACCGGGGTCTCGGGCTCGGGCAAGTCGAGCCTGGTGCGCGATGTGATTCGCAGCAACCTCAGCCGGGTGGTGCACCTGCAGCGCTCCAAGGCTGGCCGGGCCAGCACCATCGACTGGCGTGGCTGCGCGAGCATTCAGGGCTGGGAGTCGATTGCCCGAGTGCTGGAGGTCGACCAGACCCCGATCGGCAAAACACCACGCTCCACACCGGCCACCTACATTGGCTTCTGGGATGACATCCGCAAGCACTTTGCCGATGGCGAGGATGCGCGGCGGCGAGGCTGGAAGCCCAACCGATTCAGCTTCAACACAGGCGATGGCCGCTGCGACCGCTGCGATGGTCAGGGCTGGCAGACCGTGGAGATGAACTTCCTGCCCAATGTGCGGGTGGTCTGCGATGCCTGTGGCGGCCAGCGGTTTAATGCCGAGACCCGTCAGGTGCGCTGGCGTGGCCAGACCATCTCGGAGGTGCTTCAGATGTCGGTCGATGAGGCCCTGGCCTTCTTCGATCCCATTCCATCGGTTCGGCGCCCACTCCAGTGCATGCAGGACGTGGGGCTGGGCTACCTTCAGCTGGGGCAGCCCAGCCCCACGCTCTCCGGTGGTGAGTCTCAGCGCATCAAATTGGTGACCGAACTCGCCAAGGCCAAGGCGAATCACAAAACCCTCTACGTGCTCGATGAGCCCACGGTGGGCCTGCACATGGCCGATGTGGAGCGGCTCATCCATGCCCTTCATCAACTGGTGGACGCGGGCAACACGGTGCTCGTGATCGAGCACCAGCTCGACCTCTGGGCCCAGTCAGACTGGATGATCGACCTCGGCCCCGGTGGCGGCGCCCATGGTGGACGGGTGGTTGCAAGCGGCACACCCCGCGAGATGGCCAAGCAGAAAAGCCCCACGGGCCTTGCGCTTGCTCGCTTCCTGAAACGCTAGCCCACAAGCCCGCCGGTACAATGCGGCCACCATGACACACACCTGCACCCTCACGCCCTCGGGCAAATCCTTCCCCGTCGATGATGGCGAGACTCTTCTTGCTGCCGCCCTTCGGGCCAACATCGTGCTGCCCTATGGCTGCAAGGATGGCGCCTGCGGCTCCTGCAAGGCCACCCTCTCACAGGGCGAGGTCGACTACGGCCAGTACCAGACCAAGGCCCTCTCGGATGAGGAGCGTGCCAACGGTCAGTTGCTCCTGTGCCAGGCCACCGCCCGCAGCAACCTCACCGTGGCGGCCCGCGTGGTCGCCGCCGACGGCATGATTCCCTCACGCAAGCTGCCCTGCCGGGTGGCCAGCATTGAGCGTGCTGCCGCCGACGTGGCCATCATCAAACTGCAGTTGCCTGCCACCGAGAACTTCCAGTTCCTGGCCGGCCAGTACATCGACATCCTGCTCAAGGACGGCAAGCGTCGCAGTTACTCCATGGCCAATGCCCCCCACGACAACCAGCAGGTGGAGCTGCACATCCGGCACACACCAGGCGGCGCCTTTACCGATGCGCTCTTTGGCACGGGAACCCCCTCGATCAATGCGGTCAAGGAAAAAGACATCCTGCGGTTTGAAGGCCCCCAGGGCACCTTCTTCCTGCGTGAAGACAGCGCCAAGCCCATTGTCTTTCTCGCAAGCGGCACCGGCTTTGCCCCCATCAAGGCAGTGATCGAGCACGCCATCTTCAAGGGCATCGAGCGGCCCATGACCCTTTATTGGGGCGGACGTCGACCACAAGACCTCTACATGGATGGTCTCGCGAAGCAGTGGGCCCAGACGCTTCCCCACTTCTCGTACATTCCGGTGGTGAGTGATGCCCTGGCCGAAGACCAGTGGTCGGGCCGTACGGGCTTCGTGCACCAGGCGGTCATGGCAGACTTCCCAGACCTCTCAGGCCATGCTGTTTATGCCTGTGGCGCCCCCATCGTGGTGCAGTCGGCCCAGCGTGACTTCATGGCCCAATGTGGGCTGCCCGAAGACGAGTTCTTTGCGGATGCCTTCACCACCGCCGCAGACCTCGCCAAGCAGGCCAAGCCCGCCAGCTCAGCCTGAAACAACTAGGTTCGTTGCACGCGCAATAGCATCGCCATCGCGAGGAGCAAGGCCAGCCCCGTGGGGATGGCGGCCACCACCGGGGCCGGCCAGGTGTTGAGCACACCCAGGTGGGAGAAGAGGCTGTTGAGCAGGTGAAAGGCCACGCCCAGCAGCACACCGACGAACACTTTCAAGCCCACGGTACCGCCGCGAGACAGCAAATAGGCCGCAGGCAAGGCCAGCAGCAGCATGACCCAGACCGCCAGCGGGTAGAAGACCTTCTTCCAGAAGGCGAGCTCGTAACGTGTGGCGCTCTGCCGGCCCGACTTGAGGTAGCCCGTGTATTGGAAGAGGTCGTGGGCCGACATCTGATCCGGCTTGACCAGCAAGGCGCCCAGCGTGGTGGGTGAGAGTCCCGAGAGCATGCGCAGCGTGGGTTCCTTGCGCTGGCGCACCGTCTCATCTCGGCCCAACTCCAGCATGCGAACGCCCGTGAGCTGCCAGACGCTCGCATCAACCGTGCCCTGCGACTCAATCGATTCAAACTTGGCCGACTCCGCACGGACCACCCGCAGCAGGCGACGGTCCTGATCAAACTCGTAGAGCACCAGGCCCAACAGCCGTTGGTCGGGGCTCGCCCCCACGAGGTTGATCATGCGCTCGCGCACCGGACCGGGAATGCCGGTGAGCGCATCACGCAGCCAGTAACCACTGCGCAGGGACTGCACACCAGAGCTACCCAATGCCTCTGCACGCAGCCGATTGCCCAGATTTTCTGAGAACGGCACCACCCACTCCGAGAGCAGCGCACAGGCCACCACCAAGGGCAGGCCTGTCCAGCCGATGGTCTTCAAGGCATCCACAGGGCGAAAGCCCGAGGCCCTGGCCACCGTGAACTCCGAGCTGGCCGCGAGACCGGCCAAGGCCCACAGACCTCCGATCAGGCAGGCAATGGGCAGAAGCTCGTAGGCCATGGCGGGCAGTCGCAGCAGGATGTACTGCAAGGCATCGGCCAGCCGGTAATTGCCACGGCCAATCTCCTCGAGCTCAGAGACAAAATCGAAAAGCGCAAAGAGGGCCACAAAGCCCAACAGCACAAAGCCCACGCGCCCGTAGATGCCGCGCGCCAGATAGGCGGAGAAGGTCTTCATCGGCCCGAACCTCTCATTCGCAGCCCCCGGATCAGCGCCCAGAGGAGGTCCATGGGGCCGCGACGCAGCCCCATTCGAAACCAGAAGAGGCCGGCGAGCAGGCAGGCCAGGCCCACATGAATGGGCCACCAGCCCAGCGCAAAACTGATGCGCTCCTGAGAAATCCAGGCTTGGCTCACGGCCAAGAGGTTGTTGGCCACCATGGTGATGAGAAAGGCAAAGAGCAGGTGAAAGGAGCGCCCCGCCCGGGGATTGGAGAAGGACAAAGGAATGGCCAGAAAGCCCAAAAGCACACACAAGATGGGCAGGCCCACGCGGTAGGCGAGTTCACCCAGGGGCTGCGGGCCCGGCATGGACATGAGCACATGCAAGGGCAAGGCCCGCACCGAGGGGTCGACCACCTTGCCACCCGGGGCCGCATCGGTTCGGAGCCGATAGCCCTCGAAGGTCATGGTGCGCACCGCCAGGGCCCCACCGCTGCTGGGGGGTTGGAAATCGGTGCGGGTGCCATCCTGAATGTAGACCCACGGCTCGCCCGAGGAATCGGATTCGAACCGGCCACGGGCGGCCAGCAGCACCGACTCGCGGCCATCGACTTCGCGCGTGACCACAAAGACCATGCCCAGCTCGGTCGACTCCTCGCTCGGGTTCTCGACAAAAAAGGTTCGGGTGCCGCGGTTGGACTCTCGAAACTGGCCCGGCGCGATGCGCCGACTGTCCTCGCGGGTGTCGAACTGCTGGCGCAGTTCCTCCGACTGCTGACGGGCCCAGGGCGAGACCACCAGGCTGATCGTGGCCACCGCGAGCGCCAAGGGCCAAATGAAGCGCCAGACCGGCCGCACCAGGCTCAACAGGCTTTTGCCCGAGGAGAGCCAGACCACCATCTCGGAATCCCGCCAGAGGCGGGAGAGCACCATGAGCACGGAGATGAAGGCTGTCAGGCTGATGACCAGGCCCAGGGAATTGACCGTGGAGAG
>JBEARM010000074.1:0-6556 GCA_041163175.1 Pseudomonadota bacterium
ACGAATGGCCTGGCGGCTGCCACGTTCGATGTAAAGGGTGCGCGAGGCCGTGACGAGCGCCCCCACCACCGGCCACTTCGCAATGTCGGCCTTGGCAATGAAGGTCACGGGCTCCAGGGCATGGGCCACATAAATGTCGAGCCAGGACACATGGTTGGCCACCAGCAGCGCGGGGTTGGGCAGCAAAGCCTTGGGCTGGGTGGGGCCCTTCAAGGTGGGCTCCAGCCGCACGCCACACCAGAGCAGCACGCCACGGGCAAAGAGTCGAATCACGGCGCGCTGACCCCCTGCGGGCAGGCGGTGGTGCACGACCAGAATCCAGGCCAAGCCACCCAAGACCCAAGTGCCCAGCAGCGGCAGCCGCCAGGCCACCCGCCCCCAGCCACCACGCAAAGGGGCGGCTAGGCCCTCAGCGGGCGGACTGCTCGAAGACACACCGGCCATCAACAAAGGTCGCCATCACCCGTCCCTCGAGTTCACGGCCCAGGTATGGGGTGTTGCGGCCCTGCGAGAAGAGGGTGTCGTTGGTCACCACCCAGTGGGCCTGAGGGTGGAAGATGCAGAGGTCGGCCTGGCCACCCACCCGAATCTGGCCCGCATCGCGCGACAGAATGCCCGCGGGCTTGTGGGTGAGAAAGCCGAGAACCTCGGGCAGGCCCAGGCCCGATTCCTGCGCCCACTTGAGCGCCAAGGGCAGAAGCAACTCCAGGCCAATCACGCCGGCCTCGGCCTCGCCAAAGGGCAGTTGCTTGGCGTCGTCATCGACGGGCGCATGGTCGGAGCAGATCACATCCACCGTGCCATCGAGCAGGCCTGCACGCAGGGCCTCTCGGTCTCGCTGGCTTCGGAAGGGTGGGTCCACGCGAAGGCTGGTGTCGTAGTCGCCAATGTCGATGTCGATCAGATGCAGGTGGTGAACCGCCACATCGGCGGTGACGGGCAGGCCCTCGGCCTTGGCCTTGCGCACAAGTTCCACACCCGCCGCCGAGGACAGCCGACAGACATGCAGCCGCACGCCGGTCATGCGCACCAGTTCAAAGAGCGTGAGCAGTCGAAGGGTTTCGCTGGCCACGGGAATGCCCGGCAGGCCGAGGCGGCCGGCCATGGGCCCGCTGTGGGCCACTCCCGTGGCACCCAGCCATGGGTCGCGGGCGTAGGCCCAAATGACATAGTCGAAGGTCTTGGCGTACTGCATGCTGCGATAGAGCACCTGGGTATCTGCCAAGGGCCGCAGGGCCTGGGAGAAGCCCACACAACCCGCCTCAGTGAGTTCGGCCATTTCCGTGAGCTGTTCTCCGGCCAGGCGCACGGTGAGCGCACCCAATGGATGCACATGGGCCTGGGCTAGGTTGCGGGCGCGGTGCTTGAGCATCTCCACCAGGCCCGGCTCATCGAGCGGTGGGTCGGTGTCGGGCGGGCAGACCAGGCGCGTCACGCCACCGGCCACCGCCGCCTTCATTTCCGACTCCAGCGTGGCACGGTACTCAAAGCCAGGCTCACGCAGCCGGGCCGAGAGGTCAATGAGCCCGGGGGCCACCACCGCGCCCTGGGCGTCGAGCACCCGGTCTGCAGTGAAGTCCGACAAGGACTGGCCCGCCGGCAGAATGGCCTGGATGCTGCCATTGGCAATGAAAAGGTCTTCCAGCGCATCGCGGCCGGAGGCGGGGTCGATGACCCTCGCCCCTCGGATCACCAGGCGCGGAAAGTCGGGCTGTCGATGCGGAACCGAGATCGTCATGGCTGGGCCTTGTTGAGGATGCTCATCACGGCCATGCGAACCGCGATGCCGAAGGTCACCTGAGAGAGGATCACCGACTGCGCACCATCGGCCACGGCCGAGTCGATCTCCACGCCCCGATTCATGGGGCCTGGGTGCATCACGATGGCATTGGGTGCCGCCAGCCGAAGCTTCTCTTCGGTGAGGCCATAGTGCTTGAAATATTCCTGTGGGCTTGGCAGCAAGGCACCCCGCATGCGCTCATTCTGAAGCCGCAGCATGATGATCACATCCACATCCCGCAGGCCTTCCGAAAGGCTTGTATAGGCGCGCACGCCCAACTCCGAGAGGCCCGAGGGCAGCAGGGTGAGCGGCGCAATCACACGAATGTCGGGCACGCCCAGGGTGGTGAGGGCATGGATGTCGGAGCGGGCCACCCGCGAGTGGAGTAGGTCGCCCACGATGGCCACGCGAAGGTTTTGAAAATCACCCTTGAAGTGCCGAATGGTGAACATGTCGAGCAGGGCCTGCGTGGGATGCGCATGCCGGCCATCGCCGGCATTCATGATGTGAATGTGCGGGGCCACCTGGTTCACATGCCGGGCAATCAGGTACGGCGCACCCGACTGGCCATGCCGCACCACGAACATGTCGGCCCGCATGGCTGCCAGGTTGTCGATGGTGTCGAGCAGCGACTCGCCCTTGGAGGTGGACGAGGCATTCACATTGAGGTTCATGACATCGGCCGACAACTTCTTGGCAGCGATTTCGAAGGTCGTGCGTGTGCGCGTGGAGTTCTCGAAGAAAATATTGAAGATGCTCTTGCCTGCGAGCAGGTCGGCATTGCGAACCTGCATGCGGTCGAGGTCGAGGAAGTCGTTGGCGTGGTCCAGAATGCCCAGGAGCACGGCCTTGGGCAGGCCCTCGGTCGAGAGCAGGTGGGTGAGTTCACCCCGGGCGTTAAGCTGAATCGACCTTGGCATCGAGCAGACCTTGCAAAAGAATGGCGGCCGCCTCTGCGTCGACCGCGTCGTCACCAGGCGCCAGTGCGGAAGTGTAGCGCTCATCTTCGAGGATGACCGGCAGCCCAAAGCGCCCATGCAGTTGATTGGCGAACCGGCGGCATCGGGCCGCAAAGGGGTGATCTTCCCCATCAGGGTAGACGGGCAGGCCCACCAGGCAGGCGGCAGGCTCCCACTCGCGGATCAACGCCTCAATGCGCGAGAAGCGATCCGTCACAGGACTGGCCGGAATCACGCACAAGGGCCGGGCACCACCAGTGACGGTATTGCCAATGGCCACCCCAATTCGCTTCTCACCAAAATCAAAGGCCAGCCAGGTGCCGACCGGACGGCTAGGCGTGGCCAAAGGCCCCCGAGAGGTTGAGGGGATCGACCCCCAGCATGCGAAAGGCCGCGCCGAGCCGGTCTTCAGGCGGCATCTCAAAGAACAGCGCGGTGTCGTGCACTGGCACCGTGAGCCATGCGTTGGCCGAGAGCTCGGCATCGAGCTGGCCTGCGGACCAGCCGGAGTAGCCCAAGGCCACCAGAAAACGCTGCGGACCCTTGCCCTTGGCACTGGCCTCCAGGATGTCACGCGAGGAGGTGAGGCCCAGGCCCGGGCTCACGGTGAGCGTGGAACTCCAATGGCCCACTGGCTCGTGGAGCACGAAGCCGCGGTCGGTCTGCACCGGGCCGCCCACCAAGACGAGTTGCTCACCCAGCGGGTGGTCTTGGGTTTGAAGGTCGATCCGGTTGAAAAGGTTGCCCACAGACATGTCCGAGGGCCGATTGATGACAATGCCCATGGCACCCTTGGGGGTGTGGTCTGCCACGAACACAACCGAGCCGCCAAAGTGCGGGTCGATGAGGGAAGGCATGGCGATGAGCAACTGACCCGCCACGCTGGGGAAGTCTGCATCCGTGTCTGGGGACATGGCATCCTCGCCGGCCGCCTCGGCGGCATGATCGTGTTGTTTGGTCCAGAGTTGACCCATAGGCCTTGATTCTAACCGTTGACTGTCTTTGAAAGGAAACGTTTTGTCAGATTCCGGTTTGTCGTCCCGTTCGTCACCCGATGTCACCCTGGTGTGGTGTCGGCGCGACCTACGCCTCTCGGACCATGCCGCCCTGGCCCATGCACTCGAGCGGCCAGGCCTGTTGATGCCCGTATTTATATTTGATCCCAGCATTCTGGCGCCGCTGCCGCGTCGCGATCGCCGTGTGGCCTTCATCCACCAAAGCCTCATGGAGATGCAATCGCGCCTGGCCAAGTGGGGCGGCAGCCTCTGGGTTGTGCATGGTGAGCCCGAGGTGGAACTGGCGCGCCTGGCCAAGGCCGTTGGCGCCACGCATCTGGTGGCTGCCCGTGACCATGAGCCACAGGCCATCGCGCGGGATGCGCGTGTTGAAAAGACACTGCAGGCCATGGGGATGCGCACCACCTGGGTCAAGGACCAGACCATCTTCGAGCGCCAAGAGGTGCTCACCCAGGCGGGCAAACCCTTTTCAGTGTTCACACCCTACAAGAACGCATGGCTCAAGGTCTTCACGCCGGCACACGCGGCCGCCCATCCCACGGAGGCGCTGGCCGGCCGTCTATTGAAGACCACCGCACCTGCGATGCCAAGCCTGTCAGACCTCGGCTTTGATGAGGCCTCTGGCGACGATCTGCCCACGGCTGGGGGCGAGGCGGCCGCCCAGGCCTTGCTCGCGGACTTCCTGCCCCGCATGACGCAATACCAGGCGGCCCGAGACTTCCCCGGCGTGCGTGGGCCGTCTTATTTGTCGGTGCACCTGCGCTTTGGCACGGTGAGCATTCGGCAGTTGGTGCGCGAGGCCATGGCCCACATGGCCAGTGGCCCGAATGCCGATGGCGCCCGCACCTGGCTCTCAGAACTCATCTGGCGAGACTTCTACATGCAGATCCTGGCCAACTTCCCGCATGTGGTGCAGGGAAGTTTCAAGCCCGACTACGACGCCATTCAATGGCGCGAACCCTCTGAGAACGACTGGTTCTTGGCCTGGTGCGAAGGCCGCACTGGCTATCCGCTGGTGGATGCCGGCATGCGGCAGTTGAACCAAACCGGCTATATGCACAACCGTCTGCGCATGGTGGTGGCCAGCTTTCTGACCAAAGACCTCGGCATCCACTGGAAACATGGCGAGGCCTACTTCGCCGAGAAGCTCAACGACTTCGATCTGTCGGCCAACAACGGTGGCTGGCAGTGGGCGGCCTCCACCGGCTGCGATGCCCAGCCCTACTTTCGAATTTTCAACCCCGTGAGCCAGAGCGAGCGGTTCGACCCCAAAGGCGCCTTCATTCGCCGCTATGTGCCCGAAATCGGGCATCTGTCCGACAAGCAGATTCATGCGCCTTGGCTGGCGGCGGGCTTTTCAGCCCAGGGCTATCCCCCGCCCATCGTGGACCATGACGCAGCCCGACGCGAGACCCTCGCGCGGTTTGCTGCGATCAAACCTCCACCATCTCAAAGTCAGACTTCTGCGCCCCACACTCCGGACAAGTCCAGGTGATGGGAATGTCTTCCCACTTAGTACCAGGGGCGATGCCCTCATCGGGAAGGCCAGCGGCTTCGTCGTAGATCCAGCCGCAGATCAAGCACATGTAAGTTTTCATAGGAAGGTGTCGGTCTAGAATGGCCGTATCTTAAACCAGCACATCCAGAGACCCGTGAACCAGCCCAGCATTGCCCAGAGCCAATCCCTCTTTGCCCAAGCACAACGCACCATCCCCGGCGGCGTGAACTCGCCGGTGCGGGCC
The DNA here is from genome assembly GCA_041163175.1 of Pseudomonadota bacterium. Classification (GTDB taxonomy): domain Bacteria; phylum Pseudomonadota; class Gammaproteobacteria; order Burkholderiales; family Burkholderiaceae_A; genus Hahnella. The sequence goes on from JBEARM010000074.1 coordinate 5,498, forward strand.
TTTCGTTCCGTGGGCGGCACGCCGCGCTTTTTCACACGGGCCCAAGGGCCCTATCTCTGGGATGCCGACGGCAACCGCTATGTCGACACCATCTGTTCCTGGGGCCCTGCCATCGTGGGCCATGCCCACCCCGAGGTGATTGCAGCTGTGCAGAAGGCGGCCGAGGGTGGCCTGTCGTTTGGCGCACCCACCCGTGGCGAGGTGGAGCTTGCCGAATGGGTGCGAGACCACTTGCCCTCGATGGAAATGATGCGGCTCACCTCCAGCGGCACCGAGGCCACGATGTCGGCCATCCGCGTGGCACGCGGCTACACCGGCCGCAACAAGATTGTGAAGTTCGAAGGCTGCTACCACGGCCATGTGGACAGCCTGCTGGTGAAGGCCGGTTCAGGACTGCTCACCTTTGGCAATCCCACCTCGGCCGGCGTGCCCGAGTCGTTTGCCAACGAGACCATCGTGCTCGACTACAACGATGTCGAGGGTGCGAAGGCCTGCTTTGCCAGTCATGGTGCGCAGATTGCCGCCGTGATTGTCGAGCCGATTGCCGGCAATATGAACCTGGTGCGGCCCGTTCCCGGGTTTCTCGAAGCCCTTCGCAGCCTGTGCAGCCAGCACGGCAGTGTGCTCATTTTCGATGAGGTCATGACCGGCTTTCGCGTGGGGGCGCAGGGCGTGCAGGGGCTCACCGGCATCACGCCAGACCTCACCACCCTGGGCAAGGTCATTGGCGGGGGCATGCCCATGGGTGCCTTCGGTGGCCGAAAAGAGATCATGCAGTGCGTGGCGCCATTGGGCCCGGTCTACCAGGCGGGCACGCTCTCGGGAAACCCGGTGGCCGTGGCCGCAGGCTTGGCCACCTTGCGCATTGTGTCGGCGCCCGGCTTCTTTGAATCCCTGACCCAGACCACGGCCGACCTCATGCAGGGCCTGGTGCGCACGGCGCGCGAAGCCGGGGTGGAGGCCTTCTGCGCCGACAGCGTGGGCGGCATGCGGCCCGTTCCAATCCCGTCGTACGCCAGCGCCGTCTTCCAGGTGGGCAGCCCGGCGTAGGCCGGCAGC
>JBEARM010000075.1:0-6387 GCA_041163175.1 Pseudomonadota bacterium
CGTGATCGCAGCCGTCAACGTCGTCTTCCCATGGTCCACGTGACCAATCGTCCCTACGTTCACATGCGGCTTGGTCCGCTCAAACTTGCCCTTGGCCATGATGCTTTTCCTTTCTAAATATTATTTGGTTCGGCTCGACATGACCGCTTCGGCCACGTTCTTGGGAGCCTCGGAATAGTGCTTGAACTCCATGGTGTATGTCGCACGGCCCTGGGTCAGAGACCGGAGGGTTGTGGAATAACCAAACATCTCGGCCAAGGGGACCTCTGCCTTGATGGTCTTGCCGCCGCCGGGCATGTCATCCATGCCCTGCACCATGCCACGGCGAGAAGAGAGATCGCCCATGACAGTGCCAGCGTAATCTTCGGGGGTCTCCACCTCCACCGCCATCATGGGCTCGAGCAGCACGGCATTCGCCTTGCGCATGCCATCTTTGAAGCCCATGGAGGCCGCCAGTTCGAAGGCGATCTGTGAGGAGTCCACGTCGTGGTAGGAGCCGTCGAACAGGGTGACCTTGATGTCGACCACCGGGAAGCCCGCCAACACGCCCGCATTCATGGTGTCTTGGCAGCCCTTGTCGACCGACGGAATGAATTCTCGAGGCACGACGCCACCCTTAATCGCATCGACAAACTCGTAGCCCTTGCCTTCGTCCTGTGGGTCGAGCTTGAGCCAGACGTGGCCGTACTGGCCCTTACCGCCCGACTGCTTCACATACTTGCCCTCAATCTCGACGGACTTGCGAATGGTTTCGCGATAAGCCACCTGGGGCTTGCCCACCGTGGCCTCCACGCCGAACTCACGCTTCATTCGGTCGACGATGATCTCGAGGTGTAGCTCGCCCATGCCCGAGATGATGGTCTGGCCAGATTCTTCGTCGGTGCGCACGCGGAAGGATGGGTCTTCCTTGGCCAGACGGTTGAGCGCGATGCCCATTTTTTCCTGGTCGACCTTGGTCTTGGGCTCGACAGCCTGGGAGATCACGGGCTCGGGGAACTCCATGCGCTCCAGAATGATTTCTGAATCTGGGTCGCAGAGGGTCTCACCGGTCGTGACTTCTTTGAGGCCCACGGCGGCGGCGATGTCGCCGGCCAGAATCTCGGAGATCTCCTCGCGGTTGTTGGCGTGCATCTGGAGCAGACGGCCGATGCGCTCCTTTTTGCCCTTGATGGGGTTGAGCACCGTGTCGCCAGACTTCAGCACGCCGGAGTAGACGCGAATGAAGGTGAGCTGGCCCACAAACGGATCGCTCATGAGCTTGAAGGCGAGCGACGAGAATTTCTCTTTGTCGTCAGCCTTGCGCTCGGAGGGGTTTCCGTCGGGGTCGGTGCCCGAGACCGGCGGGATGTCTACAGGGCTCGGCATGAACTGGATGACGGCATCGAGCATGCGCTGAACACCCTTGTTCTTAAAGGCCGTGCCGCAGAGCATGGGCTGAATTTCGCCTGCGATCGTGCGGTCTCGAAGGCCCTTCATGATCTGCTCTTCCGAGAGCTCGCCGGACTCGAGGTAGGTGTTCATGAGGGTTTCGTCGGACTCAGCGGCCGCCTCAATCATTTTCTCGCGCCACTCTTCTGCCTGGGCCTGAAGCTCGGAAGGAATGTCGGCGTAATCGAACTTGATGCCCTGACTGGCCTCATCCCAGAGGATGGCCTTCATCTTGATGAGGTCGACAACACCCTTGAAGTTCTCTTCGGCGCCGATGGGCAGCACGATGGGGACCGGGTTGGCCCGCAGGCGGGTGCGCATCTGCTCATAGACCTTGAGGAAGTTGGCACCGGTGCGGTCCATCTTGTTCACAAAGGCCAGACGGGGAACCTTGTACTTGTTGGCCTGGCGCCAGACCGTCTCGGACTGGGGCTGAACACCACCCACGGCGCAATAGACCATGCAGGCGCCATCGAGCACGCGCATGGAACGCTCGACCTCGATGGTGAAGTCGACGTGTCCCGGGGTGTCGATGATGTTGATGCGGTGCTCAGGCAGCGAACCGTCCATGCCCTTCCAAAAGGTGGTGGTGGCCGCAGAGGTGATCGTGATGCCACGCTCCTGCTCTTGCTCCATCCAGTCCATGGTGGCGGCTCCATCGTGCACCTCACCAATCTTGTGGTTCACACCGGTATAGAACAGGATGCGCTCGGTGGTGGTGGTCTTGCCAGCGTCGATGTGGGCGCTGATGCCAATGTTTCGGTAGCGCTCGATCGGGGTCTTACGGGCCATGTGGTGTCCTTGGGAATTCGTGTGGTGAGCCGGCTTAGAACCGGAAGTGCGAGAAGGCCTTGTTGGCCTCGGCCATGCGATGCACCTCGTCGCGACGCTTGACGGCGCCACCGCGGCCCTCTGCGGCCTCGAGGAGTTCACCGGCCAGACGCAGGTTCATCGATTTCTCACCACGCTTCTTGGCGGCCTCACGCAGCCAGCGCATGGCCAGGGCGGAGCGACGAGCTGGGCGAACCTCGACAGGCACCTGATAGTTGGCACCACCCACGCGGCGGCTCTTCACTTCGACCATGGGCTTGGCGTTGGTGAGGGCCTGCTGGAAAATTTCGATGGGGTTCTTCTTGGCCACACGCTCGATGTGGTCGAAGGCGCCATAAACAATGCGCTCTGCAACGGCCTTCTTGCCGTGGAGCATCACCACATTCATGAACTTGGAGACTTCTTCGCTGCCGAACTTTGGATCGGCCAGAATGATGCGCTTGGGCACCTCGCGACGACGGGGCATGTTCTTTCCTTTGTTGGTTCAGTTGGGTTTGACCCAGCCCGCTTGGCCAATTCCTTGGCCGCAGACCCTTACTCCACCGCGCACCATTGCACGGTGGTCTTGGTACGACTTAAGACTTCTTCGGGCGCTTGGCGCCGTACTTCGAGCGCGACTGCTTCCGATCCTTCACGCCCTGCAGGTCGAGTGACCCGCGAACGATGTGATAACGAACACCGGGGAGATCCTTCACACGACCGCCACGGATCAGGACCACCGAGTGCTCCTGAAGGTTGTGGCCCTCACCACCGATGTAACTAATGACCTCAAAGCCATTGGTGAGGCGAACCTTGGCCACTTTTCGCAGCGCCGAGTTCGGCTTTTTCGGGGTCGTGGTGTAGACCCGCGTGCAGACGCCACGGCGCTGGGGAGATGACTCCAGCGCAGGGCTCTTGCTCTTTATAGTCTCGCTGGTGCGCGGCTTGCGCACCAACTGGTTGATCGTGGGCATTTCAGCGTCCTTGGGTTAATTCTGATGAAATCTGGGAAAAGCCCACGATTTTTGGGCTTTTCCCATTGGCTGTCAAGCGGATTCCCCTGCGTCGGTTTCTGTGGCGGCGTTTTCTGATGCGTCGTCGCCACCTGAGAACAGGGCCTCGGCCTCAATGGCGGCCTGCTCGGCCAGGGTTTTGGCCTCGGCCGCCTCAGCAGTCTCCCGCTCCTTGCGGGCGCGGTGGTAGGCCAAGCCTGTTCCGGCAGGAATCAGTCGGCCCACAATCACGTTCTCCTTGAGGCCACGCAGGTCGTCTTGCTTGCCCATGATGGCCGCCTCGGTGAGCACCCGGGTGGTCTCTTGGAAGGAGGCCGCCGAGATGAAGGAGTCGGTCGAGAGTGAGGCCTTGGTGATGCCCAGCAGAAGGTTGTCGTGCATGGCGGCGCGGCCACCGTCGGCCACGACACGGTCGTTCTCCTCGAGCAGCTCGGAGCGCTCCACCTGCTCACCCGGGATGAATCGGGTGTTGCCCGGATCGGAGATCTGAACGCGGCGCAGCATCTGGCGAACGATCACCTCAATGTGCTTGTCGTTGATCTTCACACCCTGGAGTCGGTAGACGTCCTGGACCTCGTCGACGATGTAGCGCGACAGGGCCTCAATGCCCAAAAGGCGAAGGATGTCCTGCGGATCGGCCGGGCCGTCCACAATCATCTCGCCCTTGTTCACGATCTGACCATCGTGGACCAGCACACTCTTCTCTTTCGGGATCAGGAACTCCTGGGCCACGCCGTCCATGTCGGTGATGACCAGACGCTGTTTGCCCTTGGTGTCCTTGCCGAAGGAGACCGTTCCGGTGACCTCGGCCAGCATGCCGGCATCCTTGGGCGAACGGGCCTCGAAGAGCTCGGCCACACGGGGCAGACCACCGGTGATGTCGCGGGTCTTTTGGGATTCCTGCGGAATTCGCGCAAGCACCTCGCCCACAGCAACCTCCTGGCCATCGCGCACGGTGATCAGTGCGCCCACTGGGAAGCTGATGTTCACCGCATGATCGGTGCCGGCGATCTTCACCTCTTCGCCACCTGCGATCAGCTTGACCTGGGGGCGAACGCCCTTGCTGGCTGCGCTGCGACGCTTGGCATCGATGACCACGAGGGTTGAGAGGCCAGTGACGTCGTCGATCTGCTTGGCCACGGTGACGCCCTCTTCCACATTCTCGAAGCGAATCTGGCCGGCGTACTCGGTGATGATGGGGCGGGTGAGCGGATCCCAGGTGGCCAGAATGGCGCCGGCCTTCACCGTATGGCCATCGACCATCGAGAGCGTGGCACCGTAGGGAACCTTGTGACGCTCACGCTCACGGCCGTTGTCGTCAACGATCAAGACCTCACCCGAGCGAGAGATGACGACGGGCTCTTTCTTGGCGTTGGTGATGTAGCGCATCGTGGGGGTGAATCGGATCACGCCGTTGGACTTGGCCTCAATGCTCGACTGGGCGGCTGTTCGTGAGGCCGCACCACCGATGTGGAAGGTGCGCATGGTCAGCTGTGTGCCGGGCTCGCCAATCGACTGGGCTGCAATGACACCCACGGCCTCGCCCACATTGACCAGATTGCCACGGCCAAGGTCGCGGCCGTAGCACTTGGCGCACAGGCCAAACCGGGTGCCGCAGGTCAGCGGGGTGCGCACGCGCACCTCGTCCACGCCCAGGCGCTCGATGGCATCGACCGCATCCTCATCGAGCAGGGCTCCCTCTTCAATGAGGGTCTCCTGCGTCTCTGGGTTCACAACCTCGCTGGCGGTCACCCGACCCAGAATTCGATCGCGCAAGGCCTCGATGACCTCACCGCCTTCGACCAGGGCCTTCATGGTGATGCCGTTGTCGGTGCCGCAGTCGTCCTCGATGACCACCAGATCTTGGGTGACATCGACCAGACGACGGGTCAGGTAGCCCGAGTTGGCTGTCTTGAGTGCCGTATCGGCCAGACCCTTCCGTGCACCGTGGGTGGAGATGAAGTACTGCAGCACATTGAGGCCCTCACGGAAGTTCGCCGTGATGGGGGTCTCGATGATGGAGCCATCGGGCTTGGCCATGAGGCCTCGCATGCCCGCGAGCTGTCGAATCTGGGCTGCCGAACCACGGGCACCGGAGTCGGCCATCATGTAGATGGAGTTGAAGGACTCTTGGCGCACGTCGTGGCCTTTGCGGTCTTTGACGACCTCACCGGCGAGCTGATCCATCATGGCCTTGCCCACCTGGTCGCCTGCACGGCCCCAGATGTCCACGACCTTGTTGTAACGCTCGCCCGATGTCACCAATCCCGAGGCGTACTGCTGCTCGATTTCTTTGACCTCGGTCTCGGCCTTGGCCAGGATGTCGACCTTCTGAGCCGGCACGAGCATGTCATCTACACAGATGGAGATGCCAGCACGGGTGGCCAGTGCAAAGCCAGACTGCAGGAGCTTGTCGGCCAGGATCACCGTGGCACGAAGGCCGCAGCGACGGAAGGAGGCGTTGATGAGCCGTGAGATCTCTTTCTTCTTCAGGGCCTTGTTCATGTTCGTGAAGGCCAGGCCGGCAGGAAGAATCTTGGAGAGCAGTGCACGGCCCACGGTGGTCTCGTAGCGCACCAGTTTGGTGGTGGACTCACCGCTCGCCCGGTCGATCTCGGTCTCTTCGATTCGCACCGTGATCTTGGTGCCGAGCTCCACCTCTTTCGAGGCGTAGGCCCGCTCCACTTCCGAGACATTGGCCAGGAACATGCCCTCGCCACGGCCGTTGACCTTCTCACGGGTGGCGTAATAGAGACCCAGCACGATGTCCTGTGACGGAACGATGGAGGGCTCGCCGTTGGAGGGGAAGAGCACATTGTTCGAAGCCAGCATCAGGGTGCGGGCTTCCATCTGGGCCTCGAGCGACAGCGGCACGTGAACGGCCATCTGGTCGCCGTCGAAGTCGGCGTTGAAGGCCGCGCAGACCAGGGGGTGCAGCTGAATGGCCTTGCCCTCGATGAGCACCGGCTCAAAGGCCTGGATGCCCAAACGGTGAAGGGTCGGCGCGCGATTGAGCATGACGGGATGCTCACGAATAACTTCCTCGAGGATGTCCCAGACCTCAGGCACCTGCTGCTCCACGAGCTTCTTGGCCGCCTTGATGGTGGTGGCCATGCCACGCAGCTCGAGCTTGTTA
>JBEARM010000076.1:0-6349 GCA_041163175.1 Pseudomonadota bacterium
CACCCAACGACGCCTTCGGGATGTGGGCTTTGTCTTTCAATCCTTTCAGCTGCTGCCACAGCTCAATGCCACTGAAAATGTCATGCTGCCGCTCGATCTCCTCGGTGACACCGACGCCCAGGAGAAGGCTCAGGCCATGCTCGCCAACGTGGGGCTCGGAAATCGGCTGCACCACTTTCCAGCCACACTGTCTGGCGGGGAGCAGCAGCGCGTGGCATTGGCCCGCGCCTTTGTGAGGGCACCGCGGCTCCTGTTTGCAGACGAGCCCACGGGCAGCCTAGATGCCGCCAGCGGCGACCGAGTGATTTCACTGCTCTTTGAACTCCAGCGCGAACAAGGCACCACGCTGGTGATCGTGACCCACGACGAGGCCCTGGCTCAGCGGTGCGACGCCCGCATGGGCCTTCTGGCGGGCGCTACCGCTTGAACTGATAGAACCGGTCGTTGAGGAATCGACTGGCGTGCTCGATCTCCTCCTCGAACCAGCCCGACCGACTGCGGTTGGCACAGAACTCGACCATGGTGCGGAGCTCAGAGGCCGACTTCATTTTGCGGAAGTCCTCGGAGTAGAGTTCCTCGCCCTTGCCGTCCGGCATCATGGAATTGTGGCAAGAGGCACACTTCTGCTGATGCAAGGCCTGACCCTTGGCTGCGTCTCCCTTGGGGAAGGGCTGCGCAGCGGCGGCCGATGCCCATGGGCCAACAGCAAAGGCCAGCAGCAGGAGGGCAACCAGACGGGCTGCTGGGGCTGGCATCGAGACCGTGTTGGGATGCATGAGACTCACCCTCCGAGCTATTGAGACGAGCCCAGTGTAGCGCTCAGGAGGCCGCCAGACCAGGGTTGCCCTTCATGCCAACGAGCTTGGGCGTGTTGAGCTTGCGGGGAGCCACACGCTTCTTGTCCTTGAGCCAGGTTTCCACGACGTCCCAGACCATCTCTCCGGAGGCGCCTTCGGCCACCGGCGCCCAGCCAGCCACCTTATAGGTCTTCTTGGGCTCGATGGGCTTGCCCTTGAGGCGCATGTCTTGAATGCGGCGACCCATCTTCTCGTTCGGAGCACAGGTGTACTCCAGGCCGCCCACCCGAACCATGTCGCCACCCTGCTGATAGTAGGGATCGGGGTTGAAGAGGTTGTCGCAGACGTCCTCCAAGATGGTCTTGATCATCTCGCCCGACATCTCCGTGAGGGTGGAGAAGGAATAGGTGGTTGCCGTCTGGTCCATCACATGCTCACGCGTGATGGCCTGCCCTGGCAGCAGCGAGGTGCCCCAACGGAAGCCCGGTGAGAAGGCGAGGTCTGCGCCCTTGACATCCATGAGGGCATCTACGATGAGCTGGTCGAAACTGCCGTTGAAGTTGCCCCGCCGATAGAGCAGGCCCTCGGTGATGGCCAAGGTCTCCTCGAGCTTGGCCTTGTGGGGAGCACGGATGCGATCGATGAGTGCCGCCATGTCTTTGTCCGCAGGCAGCATATCCGCAAACACCGGGAGCAGCTTGTAACGGTAGTCGGCCACCTTCCCGTTCTTCACGTCGAAGTCGAGCACACCAAGGAACTTCGTGTTCGAGCCGGCGTTGGTGACCAGCGTCACGCCGCCTGCATTCTTCACGGGCACTGGCTGGATCACGCCGTCGTGGGTGTGGCCACCGAGGATGGCATCGATGCCACGCACACGTGAGGCCATCTTGAGGTCCACGTCCATGCCGTTGTGCGACACGACCACGACCACCTTCGCTCCCTTGGCCCGGCACTCATCGACCATCTTCTGCATGTTGTCGTCCTGGATGCCGAAGGTCCAGTCGGGCACCATGTAACGGGGGTTCGCAATCGGGGTGTAGGGGAAGGCCTGGCCAATCACCGCCACCGAGATGCCATTCTGTTCGCGAATGACATAGGGCTTGAAGACAGGGTCTCCGAAGTCGTTGGTCTTCACGTTCTGGGCCAGGAATTCGATCTTGCCGGCGAAATCTTTCTTGACGATCTCCATGACACGATCGGCGCCGTAGGTGAACTCCCAGTGCGACGCCATCATGTCCACACCCAAGAGCTTCGTGGCATCGACCATGTCCTGGCCCTTGCTCCAGAGCGCCGTGGCCGACCCCTGCCAGGTGTCACCACCATCGAGCAGGAAGGCATGGGGGCGGCTTGCGCGCATCATCTTCACGAGCGTGGCCATGTGGGCAAAGCCGCCCACCTTGCCGTAGGTGCGGGCCGCCTTCTCGAAGTCGAGGTAGGTGTAAGCATGGGCCAAGGGGGTGCCCTTCGGAATGCCGTACTGCTTGAGAAGAGCCTCTCCCACAACGTGCGGAACCTTGCCCTGCATGCCGGCCACACCAATGTTGACATCCGGCTCACGGAAATAGACCGGAAGCAGCTGAGCGTGACAGTCGGTGAAGTGCAGGAAGCTGACATTGCCAAACTTGGGAATGTCGTAGAGCTTGTCGCCCTTTTTGGCTGCGGCCTGCGCGTCCGGAAACCCACCAAACATGCCCGCTGCCGATGCAGCCGCCATGACCCCAACAAACTCCCGCCGATTCATGTCCATTACCGTATATCCATTGATGAATACAACACTAAAAAAAAGGCCCTCTCACGAAGAAAGGGCCTGATCGATCTTCTGCAGAACCCCCGGCTACTGATTCACCGGTGAGGCTGGGTCGAGCAGCAAGGCCATGAGGTCTTTCATCTGCGCCTCGGTGAGGATACCGGCATGCCCAAAGCGTGGCATGTTGGTGCAGGCGTTGTAGGCCTTGGCGTTGTAGAGCTTGCCCCAGGTGTACTTGACGACTGCATCGCCATCGCCCCGCAGCTTGCCGTACTGGTAGAGGCTTGGCCCCAGCGTGCCATAGGAGATCTCAGCCTTCGAGATTTGGTGGCAGTTGTAGCAGTTGCCACCGTTGGGCGAACCAGCCTTGTCCCGATAAGTCATGCCGCGGCCACCCTGGGCGATCTTCTCACCAGACTTCCAGTCGCCAATGAATTTCCCATCGGCTGGAAACTTGATGGTCTTCATGTTGACCTCTTCGACACGCTTGCGCGTGGCTGCATCGAGGTCTTTGCCGCTGAGCTCAGCCTGCGTACAGGCCAGATTGATATCGTCCTGATTCAGGCGGTCGAGTTTGGCGATGCCCTTCTCCGAGAAAGACTTGGCAACAATCTCCTTGGTCATTTTGTCGAGTTCAGCGGATGAGTAACTTCCCGCGCAGCCCGCCAACACCACGGCCGATGCCACCGCAGACAACACAATTTTCTTATTCATGTCTAGGTCTCTCCCTTATCGCTTGATGGTGGGGGCCAGTGAGGCAACACCGTTGCCCGTCACACCCATGTATGTCGACAAGGCGACTGACAACTCACTTCCAAACTTCAACTCTGGAAACCGCTGCTGCCGGAAGCAATCTTCTAACCGCTTGTTCATTGGCCAGACCTGACCATTGCTCACCCGATAGGCAGGCCAGGAGGTGAAGGCCGCACCAGCAGGCTCCTTCTTGGTGAGGTTGGGCAGGCCCTGCAGGCGGATGCGGGTGTTGTCGGATGCATGGCAGGTGGCGCAGGCGAAGTCGTAGGGGCCCGCACGGTAGAAGAAGGCTCGCTTGCCCACTTCATACATGCGCTTTTCTTCCGAATGGCTCTGCGGCACATTCACCGGCATGCCCTTGGACTGCGTGGCCACCCAGGTGACCAGGGCAATGATGTTTTTGTGGTCGTCGCGGTTGTATGTGGCAACCTTGGGCTCGATGCCCTGCAGCGTCTGCATGCAGTGTGCCAGGCGGCTTTCGAGGTCCATGACACGGCCCACATCCGCGAAGTACCGGGGCAGGCTGACATAAGCGCCCTTGACCACACCGGCGCCCAGACCCAGATCGCATTTCTCCAGAGAGGCGTTCTTGGGACCAGCCTTCTTCTTCCAGAGCTCCTCGCCCTGCATCTCCCAGAGTTCTGCTGGGTTGCCATCGGCAATCAGCTCACGATAGCGATCGATGCCCTTCTCTGTTTCGGTCTTTTCCACCTGGGCCAGCGCACCGCTCGCCGCCACACACAGGCCCGCAGCCAGCATGCAGAGTTTCTGTTTCGCGTGTTGCATTGTTCTCTCCCCGCTTGTTGTCATCAAAACCAAGACGGGCCCAATGGGCCCGTCCAACACAAACACTTAGGCAATGGCGGCTTCGTCTGTGCGAGACTCGCCCTTGTTGTCCTTCCAGGTCACGGCGATCTTGTCACCGGCCTTGGCACCCTTGACCTTGAACTGCAGATAGGGGTTCTTGGACACGGCTGGGCCCCACTGGGCTGTCATCACAGCCTTGCCATTGACAGACGCGCTGACCTCCTGGATGAACCAGGCCGGCACCAGCTGACCGTCGCTGCCCTTGCGCTGCCCTGTCTCCATCTCGTGGGACATCAGCACGCGAACGTCCGCCACATCACCGTCGACACGGGCCCGAATACGCATTGGATTTGCCATTTCTATTCTCCTGTTCTGTGAATGCTTAATTAGCCGCCGCAGCCGCCGAGGGTGACCTTGATTTCCTTCTTGGCCATGTAGAACTTGCCGTCGGCCTTGACCAGGGCATACACGTCTGAACTCTGGCCCATCTTCACGCGCATCGACACATCCGGCACGGCGTCGGCCGTGAACTCATAGAAGCCAGCCATCATGGATGGGTTCTTTTCAACCATGACGGCCGCCATTTGGGTTTTGCCCAGCTTGCTCGAGACGCCCACTGGCACCACGGCACCGTTCTCAGCAATGTCAGGCGAGGTGATGGTGATGTCGCCACTGTTGGGAGCTGCAGAAACGCCCATGGCCTTCAGGGTATCGGCGATGGTCTTGGTCTCAAACCACTCCTTCTTCCAGGCACTGGCCATGGCGGGATTGGCTGCGAAAAATCCCATGGAAGCCAGGGCGGAATAGACAGCAGCGCCACCTCCCGCTTTGATGACATCTCGACGATTCATGCTCATGTGTTGCTCCTCTTCAAAAGGTTGGAAATTATTTCTTCACTGCCTTGCTGGTGTCCAGGCCTCTCGTGGGACCGATCGGACGATTCTGCTCGATCAGATTGCCATGGCTATCGACTGCCGAGCCCGGCAGAAACGAGGTGATGACAACTTCCTTCTTGCAGTCTTTCATACATGCCACGTTCTTCACATCAGGTTTACCCTTGACTTCCCACAATCCGTGGTCGGTGGTCATGCCATTGCGATTGGGCATTTTGTTCTGGACATCGGCGATGTTCTTGTTCGACAGCACGAAATCCGCCGGCACGATATCCCCAAGATTCAAAATGAAGGCCGTGACGGCGTAGACCTCATCGGTGGTCAGGGTCTTGGGATGTGTCCAGGGCATGGCGCGGTTGATGTAGTCCCAGAGCGTGGAGACGGTGGCCACCTTCATCAGCGTGGTGCGCTGTGGGAAGTCAAGCCGAGATAAGTTGGCGACGCGCCCAGACTTGATGTCCTCCTTCGTGGTGCCACCCGCGATGGGCGTGAAGACCTCGGTGCTCTCACCAAACACCCCGTGGCAAGAAGCGCACTGCGCCTCCCAAACGCCCTGACCTTTGGCCACCGACCCAGAGCCCGCTGGAAGCCCCTTGAAGTCTGGACGAACATCGATGTCCCACTTCTGAACTTCGGCAGGCGTGGCCAGACGACCGATGCCATCGAACTTTCCGGCAGCCTGGACCGCGAGACTCGTGGCCGTCAGCGCGGCCAGCAACGCAATTTGCGCGAGATTAGTTGACTTGTACATTGCTCACCTCCCCGGAGTCGGCTACTCGCCAAGATTGGATCATGTTGTTGTGATAGATCGAGCGGGTGCCACGCACCTCACGCAGCTGCTGGACCGTGGGCTGCACGTAGCCGGTCTCGTCAATGGCACGGGACTGGAGAATGGCCGGCGCACCGTTCCATGTCCAATCGATGTTAAAGCGCGTGAAGGCCTTGCTCACGATCGGCGTCTCCAGACGGGCGGTTCTCCAATTCTTGCCGCCATCGACGGAGACATCGACCCGCTTGATCTTCCCTCGACCGGACCAGGCCAGGCCTGAAATGTTGTAAAAACCTTTGTCGAGCAGCAGTTGTCCACCTGACGGTGAGGTGATGACCGACTTGGTTTCTTGAATACCGGTGTACTGACGGTGCGTGCCGTCGGGCATGAGGTCGATGTAGTGGATGGCTTCATCTTTCGTGGCCCATTTCTGGTCGCCCACCTCGATGCGGCGCAGCCACTTCACCCAGGAGACACCCTGCACACCCGGCACGACCAGGCGCAGGGGATAGCCGTTCTCGGGACGCAGCATCTCGCCATTCATGCCGTAGGCCACCAGCACGTCATCGAGTGCGATGGACAT
>JBEARM010000077.1:0-6278 GCA_041163175.1 Pseudomonadota bacterium
GGCTTCCCGAACCTCACAGACCAGGACACCCTTTATGGGCTGGACGGCGAGGCCATCAAGACCTCGGTTTTGGCTGGCCGCAATGGAATGATGCCGCCCATGGCTGCAGCCGTTGGCACCGCGGCCGATGTCGAGAACCTCTCGCACTATGTACTGAGCCTGTCTGGTAGCGCCCATGACTCCATCAAGGCGGCCCTGGGCCAAGAGAAATTTGCCGTCTGTGCGGCCTGCCACGGTGCCGCCGGCGAGGGCAACACTGCCATGGGCGCGCCCCGACTCAACGACAAGGTCTGGCTCTACGGCGGCTCCCTGGCCAGCATTCAGGAGACCATTCACAAAGGCCGCGCCGGCGTCATGCCGGCCTGGAAGGAGATCATGGGCGATGAGAAGGCCCACCTGGTCTCCGCCTACGCCTATAGCCTCTCCCACAAGCCCACCCCATGACGAGCCCAGGGGGAGCCAGCACACCGCCCCCCGTCGTAGAGCAGACCGTTCTGCTCTATGCACCCGGCAAAAAGATTTACGCCCGGGCCGTGGATGGCCTTTTCAATCGCTGGCGCTGGGCCTTCGTGTTCTTCACACAGGCGCTCTATTACCTCACGCCGTGGGTCACCTGGAACGGACGGCCCGCTGTCCTCTTCGACCTCGAAGCGCGGCGCTTTTACATTCTCGACCTCGTCCTCGTTCCACAAGACTTCATTTACCTCACGGCGCTGCTCCTGCTCTCGGCCTTTGGGCTATTCCTCTTCACTGCGATTGCCGGCCGGCTCTTTTGCGGCTACGCATGCCCGCAGACGGTCTACACCGAAATCTTCATGCAGGTGGAACGATGGATCGAGGGGGATCGTCATGTCCGCATTCGGGCCGATCACGAGAAGAGCCTGCCCAGCCGACTGCCCAAAAAATTTCTGAAGTGGATGGCCTGGGCCATGATTGCGCTCTGGACAGGCTTCACCTTTGCTGGCTATTTCACACCCATTCACGAGCTTGCAGCGGGGGTCATGGCCCTGAGCCTCGGCTTCTGGCAGTGGTTTTGGATGCTCTTTTACTCATTTTTCACCATGCTGCAGGCTGGATTCATGCGTGAGCAGGTCTGCAAATACATGTGCCCCTACGCCCGCTTTCAGAGCGCCATGTTCGACCGTGACACGCTCATCGTCAGCTACGACACCGATCGCGGCGAGCCGCGCGGGAAGCGATCGAAGGCAGCGGACCATCATGCCCAGGGCAAAGGCGACTGCATTGACTGTGGCGTCTGCGTCGAGGTCTGCCCGACCGGCATCGACATCCGTGATGGCCTGCAGTACGAGTGCATCGGCTGCGGACTCTGCGCCGATGCCTGCAACACCATCATGGACCGCATGGACTACCCGCGTGGCCTGGTGCGTTATGCAACCCTCAATGCGCTGGAGCACAAGCTCACGCCAGATGAGGTCAAGCGGCGATTCTTTCGCCCCCGTGTGCTCATCTACACGGCCGTCTTGTCGGTCGTCGCCCTGGTGGTGCTCAGCACACTGGCCATGCGGGTGCCACTCAATGTGAATGTCATTCGAGACCGAGGCGCCTTGGCCCGCGAGATCGAGGGAACCTATATCGAGAATACCTACCGACTGCAGATCACCAACACAGGCCATGCAGCCCATCGGTTTGTCATCTCACCATCCGGCCTCGATGGTCTTCAGATTCAGGGCGACACCCACGTGGTGGTCGAGGGGGGCGCCAACACCATGGCCATCATCAACCTACAGCTCCCGCTCGACAAGGCCGAGGCCTTGACGAAGGGATCCCACAAGATTGCGCTCGATGTCCGCTCCGAGGACAACCCGAGCCTGCGCGTTCAAGAAAAGGCTGCCTTTTATGTCCCTCGATAAGCCGGAAATCTGGTGGCGGCAGCCCTGGCCTTGGATTCTGATTGGCATGCTGGGTACCACCGTGGTGGCGAGCATTGTCACCCTGGTGATTGCGGCCAGCACGACAGACAGCCTGGTCTCGGATGACTACACGCGCCAGGGCAAGACCATCAACAAGCGACTGGCCAAAGACGACCTCGCAGAGCGCATAGGCATTCGCCTGACACCCGAGCTTCAATGGGTTGCCGATGACCTTCTCCAGATACAGCTCAAGTACCGCGCTGTGGATAGCTCCGCGGTTGCGCCGCCCTTTCTAAGACTCACGCTCTCCCACCCCACGCTGGCCGACCGTGACACAAGCGTCTCGCTGGTGCAGATTCAGCCGGGGCTTTATCAGGCGCAGGTGTCAGGGCTGTCCGCCGGCCACTGGTATGCCATCACAGAGCCCCCTTCGGGCGACTGGCGGGTTCGGAGTCGCCTGGACATTCAGCCCAAAGGGGTCCCTACACCATGAGTCAATACGAGCCCTATCAGATCAAAGACCCTCGGGACACACCCTCTGCGGCCCAGGCCGCCATGAGCATTATTTGGCCCTCGTTCTTGGCTGCGGCCGCATTGTCGGGCGTGGTCTTCTCGGTCATCGACCCACAGGATGTTCCGCTCTTTGCCGAGCAGCTTGAGATCGGACGCAGGGAGGCTTACGGCCTCGGATTCCTCGTGTTCTGGGCCTGCGCAGCGCTGGCCAGCGCGATGACCTACTTGCTCGCGCGACCACCCAGCACATGATCGGATTCGGCCGCTTCTTCAAGGCCGAGTTCTTGAATCTTGCGGGTGATGGTGTTGCGCCCAACGCCCAGAAGCTGGGCGGCCTCCATCCGACGGCCTCGGGTATGGGCCAAGGCTGTGCCAAAGACGACCCGCTCAAAGGTGCGAGACCAGTCGGCCATTCGACCAGCTGAAGGTACATCTGGCTGGGCTGTGGATGCCAGAGATGCTGAGACGAGCTCTGCCAACCGGGCCGCCCAGTCGGAATGAGAGGGCAGCCCCACCCCATTGGTATCTGCCTGAGCAACAGCTGGTAGGGAACCGTCAGATGAACCGCTGCCTGGGAGGGGGCCGACGGATGCAGCGACCGAGGAATCCGCAAGAGCGCCTTGGGCCGATGGCAGTCGGGACTGCATGTCGGGAGGCAGGTCTTGGGACTCTACCCATTGGCTTGGTGCCATGACCGAGAGCCAATGACACAAGTTCTCAAGCTGACGCACATTGCCTGGAAAGGGCTGCGCCGCGATGACGGCCATGGCCTCGGGGGACAGTTGCTTGACCTCCACACCCAAGGTCTTGGCAGAACGGGACAAAAAGAACTTCACCAGCTCCGGGATGTCCTCCCGCCGATCCCGTAGGGGTGGCAGCCGAAGGCGAATGACATGGAGACGATGAAAGAGGTCTTCCCGAAAGCGTCCCTCAGCCACCCGCTGTTCAAGGTTCTGATGGGTGGCTGCAATAACTCGAACATTTGCCTTGAGCGGCTGATGGCCGCCCACGCGGTAGAAATGGCCATCCGACAAGACCCGGAGCAGCCGCGTCTGAAGGTCGAGCGGCATGTCCCCAATTTCATCCAAGAACAGCGTCCCGCCCTCGGCCTGCTCAAAGCGGCCGCGCCGCTGGGCCTGGGCACCCGTGAAGGAGCCTCGCTCATGGCCGAAGAGCTCGGACTCCAGAAGGTCGTGCGGGATGGCTGCCGTGTTGAGGGCCACGAAGGGCATGTCTGCCCGCGGGCTGTGCCGATGCAGGGCGTTGGCCACCAACTCCTTGCCCGTGCCCGACTCGCCTGTGATGAGCACGGTGGCGGATGACTGCGAGAGCCGACCGATGGCACGAAAGACCTCCTGCATGGCGGGTGCCTGGCCCAGCATCTCCAACTGTGGCTCGGCGCCGCCTGCTGCACTGGCTCCGTTGGGGCGAGACTCTCGGATGGCACGCCGTATCAGTGCAGTGGCATCGTCGATGTCGAAGGGCTTGGTGAGGTACTCGAAGGCACCACCTTGAAAGGCAGACACAGCACTGTCGAGGTCGGAGAATCCAGTCATGATGATGACGGGCAGTTCGGGATGGCGCTCCTTCACGCGCTCGAGCAGGGCCAAGCCAGAATCGCCAGGCATTCGGATGTCCGAGACCAAGACCTGAGGTGTCTCGGTGGGCAGGGCACGCATGACATCGCCCGCATTCTCGAACAGCCGGCAGGGAATCTCAGCCTTACGAAGCGCCTTCTCCAAGACCCATCGAATCGATGCATCGTCGTCTACGATCCAGACTGGCTTCATGCCCCTCTCCCCTGTGGCTCACCAACGGGCAGGCAGATTTCGAAGGTTGTTCCGGCTGACCCGGTCTGGCATTCGATGGTGCCGCCATGCTGATGCACGATGGTCTGAGCAAGAGTTAGACCAAGGCCATGGCCTTGCGGATTCCCAGACACCAATGGGTAAAAAATCTCATCTCGAATGGCCTCGGGAATGCCAGGGCCGTTGTCAGTGATGCTCAGCAGAACCGCAAGCCGATAGCGCTGACGATGCAACGTGACCTGGCGGGCCGCACGGGTCTTGAGCGTGATACAACCTGGTGCAGATGCACCAGCAGAGGGCTGACCTTGGATGGCCTGTGCCGCATTCCGCACGATGTTGAGCACGGTCTGAATCAACTGCTCTAGATCGGCAGAGACATCGGGAAGGCTGATGTCGTAGTCGCGCCGAATTTCCAGCCCCGCCGAGAATTCAGACAGAACCAAGGTGCGCACCCGCTCCAGAACCTCATGCACATTCACATCCCGACGCGTCAGGCTGCGGCGCACTGGCGCAAGCATGCGGTCGACCAGCGACTGCAGCCGGTCAGACTCCTTGATGATGATCTGGGTGTATTCCTTGAGCTCGCGTGTGGGCAGCTCCGCATCGAGGAGTTGTGCTGCACCCCGAATGCCGCCCAGGGGGTTCTTCACCTCATGGCCGAGGTTTCGCAAGAGAGACTGGTTCATTTGCATCAGGGCAGCCTGCCGTTCCTCCCGACCAATCCGTTGAAAGGCATCCGGTTCACGCAGCTCCACCGACACCGAAAGGCCAGGGTCTTCGAGCACCATCACGGCCGTGTCGAGCAGCCGTTCGCTTCGGCCCTCGGTGGCACCGCTCACATACCAGCGAGCCTGGAGCCTCCGAACCACCACACTCCCCTCTGAAGCCTCCGACCAGAGCGCTGAAAGGTCATCTGGCGAGGCCAGGAGGTCTGAGAGGTTCTGCCCCAGGAGCTGCTGGGCGGACTGCCCCAGCAGCCCCTCTGCCACCAGGTTGGCGTGGCAGACACAGCCGCGGTTGTCAATCAACAACACGGCTGTGCTGAGCAGGTCGAGCGGATGCGTCTGTGTCAGAGGGAGTAGTACATGTCGAACTCGACCGGATGGGTGGTCATCCGGAACCGCGTGACCTCCTCCATCTTCAGGCCGATGTAGGCATCGATCATCGCGTCGCTAAACACACCGCCCTTGGTGAGGAACTCGCGGTCTTTGTCGAGGTGCTCCAGGGCCATGTCGAGCGATGAGCAGACCGTCGGAATCTTCTTATCTTCCTCGGGCGGCAGGTCGTAGAGGTTTTTGTCTGCAGCCTCACCCGGATGAATCTTGTTCATCACGCCATCCAGGCCCGCCATCATCATGGCCGAGAAGGCCAGGTAGGGGTTGGCCGTGGGATCTGGGAAGCGAACCTCGATGCGACGGCCCTTCGGGCTGGCCACGTAGGGGATTCGAATGGATGCCGAACGGTTGCGGGACGAGTAGGCCAGCTTCACCGGGGCCTCAAAGCCTGGCACGAGGCGCTTGTAGCTGTTCGTGCCCGGGTTGGTGATGGCATTGAGCGCACGGGCGTGCTTGATGATGCCGCCGATGTAAAAGAGTGCGAACTCCGACAGACCCGCGTAGCCATTGCCCGCAAACAGATTCTCTCCACCTTTCCAGATGGACTGGTGCACGTGCATGCCGGAGCCGTTGTCGCCCACCACGGGCTTGGGCATGAAGGTGGCCGTTTTGCCATAGCTCGCCGCCACATTCATGACGACGTACTTCAGGATTTGAGTCCAGTCGGCGCGCTGCGTGAGCGTGGAGAACCGGGTGCCAATTTCGCACTGGCCGGCACCGGCCACCTCGTGGTGATGGACCTCTACGGGCACACCCATCTGCTCCAGAATCAGGCACATCTCGGAGCGAATGTCTTGGTAGGAGTCGACCGGTGGCACGGGGAAGTACCCACCCTTGACGGCCGGCCGGTGGGCCAGGTTGCCGCCTTCGTAATCGATGCCGGTAGACCAGCTGCCCTCCTCCGATTTGATCTTCACGCCACAGCCGGACATGTCGACGTTCCAAGTGACGCCATCAAAAATAAAGAACTC
>JBEARM010000078.1:0-6214 GCA_041163175.1 Pseudomonadota bacterium
ACATCCCATTCCAACGGTGGCAGCAGGGTTATCCTCGCCCTCGCAGGCCTATTCGGCGCCACTGGCGTGGTGGCGGGGGCCTTCTCTGCCCACGGATTGTCGGCCTTCGCAGAGCCCCGCCTGGTGGAAATTTTCAAGACGGGTGCGCACTACCACCTCATTCATGCGGTGGCATTGCTGGTACTGGCCAGCCGAGCAGGCACCTGGGTCAATCTTTCCGCCCTGGCCTTCACGGCGGGCATTCTTCTCTTTAGCGGAAGCCTTTACCTTCGGGTCCTGACCGACATTGCAGGTTTTGGCGCCATCACCCCTTGGGGAGGCCTGGCATTTATTCTGGGCTGGCTGGCCCTGATCCTCGGCGCCTGGCGGGGCAGCCCCAAAACATAGAGATAAACCTCAGGTTGACCCCTCCAGGGCCCGACGCTATAACGGCGTATGGGCTCGAGCCTCAAGAAAAAGACCACCAAACCGTTGCCAGAGCCCGTGATCGGCGTGTCCTCGCGTGCGGCCCCCGGGATGCTGACACCCCATCAGCGCAAAAGCCTGCTCGCGTTCATTGAGGGCACGGTGGTCCCGAGGCTGCTGAGCGCCTCTAATGACAGGCGAGGCCGCCAAAGCCGGGGTTGAAAGCCCCTGTGAAGGGGGCTATAACGATCTCAAGGCCAAGGTGTTGGGGGACACATGCTGAAAAGAACGATGTCCAGTTGCGACGCATCACTGTCGAGAATCATCGAGGATGAGATCCTCCCTCGGCTTCTCGGCGCACACCCCCTGGTGGCGAGCAGTGATGCGCTCAAGGTCCATGCGTCCGTCCACGCGTTCAGCCCCACAGACATCGTGGCATTTGCCAACGCCTGCATTGGCGAGAGCCCTGCGGCTGCCCAGGCCATCATCGATCGGTCACTTGAAGAGGGTGTGGAATCCACCGATCTTTTCATTCATCTGATCACGCCCACGGCCCGCTACCTGGGGGAACTCTGGGAGCGAGATTTGTCCGATTTCGCCAACGTGACCATTGGCCTGGCAAGACTGCATGAGATCGCACATCGGCTTGGCTATGCGTATCAGGGCGGGCCACAGACCTCTGGCCCACTGCATCGCATCATGCTCACCACCGCGCCCGGTTCCCAACACCTGCTGGGCCTCATTGTCGTCTCAGACTTTTTCCGCCGCGCCAACTGGGAGGTCGTCATCGAGGTGGGCACCAGCGAAGAAACGATTCTTGAAACGGTGGCCAATGAATGGTTCGACCTTGCAGGTGTGTCTGTGGCCACCGAGCATGAGCTGCGACAACTGCAACGCCTGCTGCCTCAGTTGCGGCAGTCCTCGTGTAACCCAGATCTGAAGTTCATGTTGGGCGGACCAATTTTTGTGTCCGCCTTCGCAGCCGAGGCGCTTCGGATGGCGACATCGCTCGACACCATCGGATGCTGCACCAGCGCACCCGATGCCGTGGCCTTGGCCGAACAACATCTGCCGGCTAGACCCGCTTGAAGATGGTGTTCGGGCAGGTGAACTGACTCTCGGTGGATGCGGAGTCTGCACTGCCGTCTTGGCACTTGTAGATGCAGGTTCTCATGCCGTTTCTCACCGACTGCTCGCTGATGTAGCAGGGAATGTCAATCTGCTTCTTGGGCTGATTCACGGTCTTGTGAACGTTTGACGATGGCGCTCCCTCACAACCCAGCAGCGCAAACACCATCAAGCCCGTCGACACCCATTGAAATGTCTTCATGTGAGCACCTCCGAGAGTCTCATGACCATGAGACCTGGCCAAAGGCCCTCGGTTCCCCTAGTGTTTTGGGAGAGCTTTGCGCCTACGGTAACGAATGGCCACACTGGCCCGCCAGGCCAGGTTTACGATGAAGTAACCGAGCACGCATGAGACAACTGAAAAAGTCACCATACCAAGCAACATCGGAACACCCAGGTCGCCCAGGCTGGAGATCCAGCCCATAACCCCATCAATCACCCCCTTGTCAGACTCTTGAGAGATCTCTGACACGACCGAGGCCACCTCGGACTCGACCACCTTCTCGCCGAGCATGGCCGAACCCACCAGGTAGGCCACGTAATAGATGGCCGGAAAGGTGAATGGATTGGTCACGAACGTACTGAGTGTGGCCACCGCCAAATTTGCCCGGAAATAGATGGCGATAACGGCTGCCAACGGAATCTGACCGACCGGGATGATGAAGGCACAAAAAAGCCCAATCGCAACGCCCACGGAGACGCTGCGGCGCGTGACATGCCAGAGCCCCGGCTGCAAGATGGCCGGCCCCAGAAAGCGCAGCGTCTTGTTGGCTGCAATCTGCTCTTGCGTGGGGAGAAACTTCTGGATAAACCGTCGGGCCATGAAAGGGGATGGGGGCAACAATGGATGCAATGCTGTGCACAATACAAGAAGTGCGACCCGAGTCAAAAATGAGCCTAATCCCAGCGCCAATCCAACATTCACCAACAGCTTGGTTGCGGCAGGTGGGTCGCCTTCTCTTGGCTGCGGCCGCCTTGCTCACGCTAGGCCTCTCGCCCTCTACCGCAGGAGAGAGCAGCCCAACAGCCCTTCAGATCCAAGGCGCCAAAGCGGATCAGGCGGCGCTGCTCGCGCTCCTTCAAGAGGCCGATGTCATCCTGCTCGGTGAACTGCACGACAACCCACACCATCACCAGGCGAGGGCGGATCTCCTGCGCGCTCTGTCGAGCCGCTCCCCTCACGTGGTGGCCGAGCACCTCATGGCGCCGCAGAAAATGCCCGCTGGCACCTCAGAGACACAACTGCAACGGCTGACGGCCGCTGGCTTTGATCCATCTGGCTGGCGATGGCCGCTTCACAAACCCCTATTCGACGCCACTGACGAGCTCAGCTGGGCCGTGCACGGGGGCAATCTGACGCGAGCCCAGCTGCGCTCTGCTGGGCATCCAGCGCTGCTTGCCTTGTTGGAACAGGCGCCGCTGTCTACAACGGCGCAGGCACTGCTCGACGCCGACCTTCGAGATGGACACTGCGGCATGCTCCCTGAGCAACACCTTGGGCAGATTCGCCAGATACAAAGGCTGCGCGACGCGAGCATGGCGCTCGCCGCCCTAAAACAACTTCCTGCGATCGTGCTTCTCGGAAATGGACATACCCGACTGGATTACGGTGTGCCCCAAATCCTCAAGGCGAACCGTCCTGATCTCAAGGTCGTGGCGGTCGGCTTTGTTGAACAACCGCCCAATTTGTCGTCGCCCTTTGATGCCACTTGGCAGAGCCCATCGATCGAGCGGCCGGACCCCTGTCAGGCCTTTCGGGGTTTCTCTGCGCCCAGCAAGGATGCCAAAAGCGGCATGTAGGCATCTGCCTGACCGGCCTGCACGACAGCCTGCAAGTCGTTGAGCACACCCTGGGCCACCGCGCGGGAGACCCCGCTGGCCTGCGCCATGCCGTTGTAATAGGTGAGGTCTTTGGTGGCGTTGGCCACACTGAATCGAAAGTGCTCTGCCTTGCCCTCGAGGACATAGGGCTTGATTCGATCCAGGGCAGCCCCCCAGCCACCACCCTTGGCGAGCGTGTCGACCAAGAGTTCGGCCGGGATGCCTGACTGTTCTGCGCAGGCAAAGGCCTCGGCCATGAGCGTGACCGACCCCAAGGACACGAAATTGTGCAAGAGCTTTAACCGATGGCCGGCGCCCACCGGCCCAGCATGGGTAATGTTCTCTGCGAAACACGCAAGCACTGGCCGAATCCGTTCAAAGAGTGCAGGCGGTGCGCCCACCAATAAATTCAATCGCCCCTCTGCCGCCTCCTTGGGTGTTCTGGTCATGGCCGCATCTGCAAAAGCGCCACCAGCCGCCTCCACAGCCTCTGCCAAGGCCACCGTAGAGTCTGGGATGGCCGTGGAGCAGTCAATCACCACGAGGCCCGACCGCATGTGCTCCAGAAGGCCTCCCGGGCCCCGCACCACCTGCTCCACCTGCGGTGACCCGGTCACGACCAGCAGGACAATGTCTGCGGAGGTCACCAGCGATCCAATCGTGGGCATGGCCAGCGCACCCTGGGCCAGCAGGTCGTCCGTGGGCTGGTTGCCGGGGTGTTCCAGGAAGGAGAGCTCATGGCCATTTTTCAGGAGATTGGCAGCGATGCCATGGCCCATGAGCCCCACACCGATCATCGACATGCGCATCAGTAGAGCCCCGCCCGCTCGAGCCAACTGGCCTTGCCAGTCGACTTCTTGTCTGTCCTGGTGTCATCCGGCCCAGCAGCCTGGGGGGCATCGCCGGCATCCGGCTGCGCCTGTGGCTCGGCCGCCTGCTCTGCCACGGCGGCCGCCTCCTCTTCCTCGATGTTCTCGGCCATAAAGCCCAGGGCCTGGAACGGAACGTCCAGGTTTAGGTGCGATGAGATTCGATCGGCCACGTCTTGAGCCAGCTCAACGGCCTGCCGCGCACTGATCTGCTCCAGTTGATAGGCCGCGCCGATCTTGAAGATCTCCTCGGCGTACTCCAAGGGGATGTAGGCGTCGATCTCACCATTGATGCTCTTGATCTTCTGAAAGGCAGAGGCCTTGGGGTCCGGGGGCCGCTCCTCGCCCTGCACCAGGGCAATCATGCACCGCTCGGCATGGTCGAGGGAGCGTTCTGCACCCTCTACAAAGGTCTTGTCGAGCACCGCGCGGCAGCGCAATGCAATGCGGATGCGCGCAACCTGGGCCTCGCGAGAGTCACCTTTGATGAGGCAGGCCTGCTCGAAGGCCGCCTTGGCCTGCTCGAGGGCGTCCTTGTCTTTTCCGGAAAAGAGCCTTGAGAGCATGCGCGTGGGCCTTAGACTCGGCCCTGCTGTTTGGGGGCCTTCTGCTTGGCAGCGGCCAGTGCAGCACGCGTCTTGTCCATCAGGGCCTGCGCCGTCTGGCCATCATCCGGGGATAGAACCAGTGCAATGCGGGCGCCATTCCAGAGCTCAGTTGGAATTGGGGGCGACTCCATGATCGCCTCAAACTTCGCCATCACGCCCTGCAGGGCACGATCTGTCGACATATCGCGCAATAGAATTCCGAACTCATCTGGGCCCAGGCGGCCCACGAGATCTCCGTCTCGAACCGCGCGCAGTAATTTCTCGGAGAGGGCAAAGAGAAGTTCATCACCCATTTCATCGCCGAGTTGCTCGTTGACCGCCCGAAATCCGATGAGGTCGATGTGCAGGAAGGCCAGCTTCTCACCACCGGGGCTCGCCTCTTCGAGGGCCGCAGACATCTGCCGCGCAAGGTCTCGGCCCGTGAGTAGACGGGTAAGCGGGTCTTTGCCCAGCAGTTGCTGAAGCTCTGCCTCGCGATCAGACACTTCGGCCAGGGCCGCAAGCCATTGGCGGGCAATACCGAAGAATGCATCCAGGCTTGCCTTGGTCTCAGACTCAAGCGGTGCGGTGCGAAAAATGGCGAGCTGGGCATACTGCGATGGGCCGTATTCCAGGCCCGCCAGATAGGCTGCGCCCTGCAGGTGAGACATATTCTCCGCCGCCAATCCCTCCGCGAAGACCACCCTTTCATCCCGAAACAGCGCATCGATGCGCTCGGTCACCAGCGACATCACGCGCTTGGGGTCATCCTGCTGAACGACTTCAGCGGCCGTCAAAAGAAGTGATGCAGAAACAGCCTGATGCATTGGATTGCCCTCCCGGCTGGTGAATTTGGCTTACTTTAACCTGGGACGGCTTCAATTCAATGCCAGCGCTCTGATGGGCTCACAGGGCTTGAAAGGTCAATTAGATTCGACCAGGTTTCTCAGCCCACTGAGCTGTCCCGGGGTGATGGCACGCACCTGCTCGGAGGTGAGCCAGGGCAGGATGCTGCTCAGCTGACTTGGGTCGAGCGAGGCAATCTGCTCAGACCGAAGGGCTCGGACCTGCTGATCCGACAGGGCCGAGAACACGGCAGGCTGCAGCATCGAAATCTGTGCAGCCTCGAGCTGACGAATGGAGACAGGAGACAGGCGAGCAGCCTCGCGCGGACCGAGCTGGGCCAGGTCCTGGGCGTCTAGGCGAACGGGGTCGCGCTTTGCCGAGGCGAGAAGTTCCTGCAACAGCGCCGGGTTGCGCCCAACCCGACTCACCCACACGAACCGCTGCGACAGACGAAGCCCCGCCACTTGTGCCTCAGGCAGTTGTGCGAACTGGGCTGGCGAGAACAGCAAATAGACAATGCGCAACTGGGGGATGCTCAAGGCCGAGAGCTGTGCACCG
>JBEARM010000079.1:0-6057 GCA_041163175.1 Pseudomonadota bacterium
AGTTACATCCACGCGGAAGCCTACGCAGCTGGAGAACTCAAGCATGGGCCGTTGGCCTTGGTGGATGCAGACATGCCGGTGGTGGCCGTGGCCCCGAACGACCAGCTCTTGGAAAAACTCAAGAGCAATCTGGAAGAGGTGCGAGCCCGCGGCGGACGACTCTATGTGGTGGCAGACCAGCATGCGGGCATGCAGCCCTCAGACGGCGTCTCCGTGATCACCCTGGGCGACCATGCCGGCCTGCTGTCGCCCATCCTGCACGTCGTGCCGCTACAGTTGCTCGCTTATCACGTGGCCTTGGCGCGAGGCCACGATGTGGACAAGCCCCGCAACCTCGCCAAGAGTGTGACGGTGGAGTGACCGCGGTGGAGTGACCGCGACGAGGCTAGGCCACACCCCATCGTGCCCGATACGCCTCCACAGCCGCCCGATGGGCTGCAAATTCGGGCGCATCACTGGTGGTGAGCAGGGCCAGCAGGTCCGACAGATTCGCAATGGCCACGACCGGCAGGCCGTGCTGGTGGGCGACCTCCTGCACCGCAGACCGATCTGTGGGCTGATCGGCCGTGCCGCCACGCTCCATACGGTCTAGCGCAATGAGCACCCCGGCCGGCGTGGCCCCTGCCTCGCTCAGTAGACGAACCGACTCACCCACCGAGGTACCCGCAGAGATCACATCATCGATGATCAGCACCCGATGGCCTCGAAGGTCTGCGCCCACCAGCAGGCCACCTTCGCCATGGTCCTTGGCCTCCTTGCGGTTGAAGGCAAAGCCGATGTCGTGGCCCCGTGCCGCCAGGGCCATGGCCATGCTCGAGGCCAGCGTGATGCCCTTGTAGGCCGGCCCGAAGAGCCGGTCGGCCTGCAGGCGGCCCTCGGCCTGGGCCAGCAGAAAAGCCTCGGCATAAAAGTCGGCCAAGGCTGCCAGCGCAGCACCATGGTGGAAGAGGCCTGCATTGAAAAAGTAGGGTGAGGCGCGGCCGGCCTTGGTCGTGAAGGTGCCAAACCGCAGCACGCCCTGGGCCAAGGCAAACCGCAAGAACCGTTGTTGAATGCTGTCGGCTGTGCTGCTCATGTTCGGCGAGAATACACAACATGCGTGTGATCAGTCTCAATGCCAATGGCATCCGCTCCGCGACCGACAAGGGTGCCCTCGACTGGCTGGCCCAGCAGTCGCCCGACATCGTCTGCCTGCAGGAACTCAAGGCCCAGCTCAACGACCTCCAGCCCCAGCACCAGTGCCTGGCGACCGGCCTTCAGGGGCACTTCGCCTGTGCACAGAAGAAGGGCTACTCCGGCGTGGGCCTCTACGGCCCGGCCGGGGCATCTGTACAGGTGGGCTTTGGCGTGACGGAGTTCGACGAGGGCCGACTCCTCGCAGCCCAATGGCCAGGCCTTACGGTCATGAGCCTCTATGCGCCATCGGGCTCGGCCAGTGAGGATCGCCAGGCCTCCAAATTCCGGTTCATGAAGGCCTTCGCGCCCATCATGGCAGCCTGGATGGACGACCACCGCACCAGTGGCCGCGAATACCTCATCTGCGGCGACTGGAACATTGCCCACACCGAGCGCGACCTGAAAAACTGGAAGGGCAACCTCAAGAACTCCGGCTTCTTGCCAGAGGAGCGGGCCTGGATGTCAGACCTCTTTGGCCCCATGGGCTGGGTGGACGTCTATCGGCAGCTGCATCCCGAGGCCACAGGAGAGGGCTATACCTGGTGGTCCAATCGAGGTCAGGCTCGGGCAAAGAACGTGGGCTGGCGAATCGATTACCAGGTGGCCACGCCGGGGCTGGCCGCCTGCGCCAAGGCGGCCTGGGTCTTCACCGATGCACGCTTTTCCGACCACGCACCTCTGGTGGTCGACTACGACCTGCCCTCACCGTAGGCTGGGGTCGGGCGGAAGGCTGTCCAAGGTTTTGCCAATGGCCTTGGCATAGAGCGGCAAGACCCTCGGCAGGTTGCGGGAAATGTCGTCGATCCGGGTGCTGCCCGCGGGGTGGGTCGAGAACCACTCCGGTGGTGCACCCTTGTTGGCCGCCTGCATCTTGCGCCACAGCGAGATCGCCGCCCGAGGGTCGTAGCCAGCCCGGGCCGCGATGTCCAGGCCCACCAGGTCTGCATCGGTCTCGTCATCGCGTGAGAACTTCATGCCAATGAGCTGTGTGCCAAAGCCCATGGCCTGACGGCCTGCCTCACCAAATCCGAGCATGGCCGACAGCACGCTGGCACCGATGTCGGTGAGCTGAGCCTTGGCCAGGCGATCGCGGCTGTGCTCCCGAAGCGCATGAGCCATCTCGTGGCCCATGACCATGGCCGCTTCATCGTCCGTGAGCTTAAGCTTGGTCAGAATGCCAGTGTAGAAACCAATCTTGCCCCCGGGCATGCAAAAGGCATTGATCTGGTCGCTCTGGAAAACGGCCACCTCCCACGTCCAACGAACGGCATCCGGGTTCCATTGATTTGCGAAGGGCTTGAGCCGCTGGGCAATTCGGTTGAGTCGCACCACGGAAGGGTCGCTCGCCGGCAGGAGGGCTTTCTTCTCCTGCGCTTTTTTCTTCATGGCCTCGAACTGTTGCGCTGCCGATCGCTCCAGCTGTGCGGCCGGCACCAGCTTGCGCAGCTGAGAAGCCTCTCCCACGGCCACACCGTCACCTGGCCCCGCCAGCGACGAGCCCCCGCCCGTGGTGACACAGCCCGACAGCAGGCCCAGGCCGAGGACCAGGGTCATCCATCGAAGGGTTGGCTTCATACTCCGTGTCATGTGTGCCTCCAAACGACTCAAACAATACCGGATCTGCGGGCCCCGATGGAGCCTGTAACCCGCCGCCCGCCGACCCGTGCGCTGCTCATGATGACCCTCATCATGGGCTTTGCCAGCGGCCTGCCACTGGCCCTCTCGAGCGGTACCCTTCAGGCCTGGCTGACCGTCGAAGGCGTGGACCTCAAGACGCTGGGCTGGCTCACGGTTTTGGGCCTGCCCTACACCTATAAGTTCGGCTGGGCCCCATTGATGGACCGATTCTCACTGGGCGGCGCCGCCCGAGGTCGGCGCAAGGGCTGGCTTGTGAGCCTTCAGTTGGGCATGGCCGGCGTGCTCCTGCTCATATCAACCAGTCAGGATGTGCAGTCGGCCGATGGCCTCTGGCGACTGGCCAGCCTGGCCTTCTTGTTGGTGGTGATGTCGGCGAGCTTCGACATTGTCTTTGATGCCTGGCGTGCGGAGTCTCTTCAGCCCGAAGACCGCGGCCTCGGAGCAGCCTGGTCGGTCATTGGCTACCGCCTGGCCATGCTCACCTCCGGCGGACTGGCCCTCATGCTGGCAGACCTCTACCTCGGCTTTGCAGGCACCTATCGCGTCATGGCTGGCATCTGCGCGCTCATGGCCGTGGTGGCCTTGTTCGCCCCGGAGCCCAGCACCGCCCGGCCACCGACCACCCTTCGGGATGCCGTCGTGGAGCCCTTTCGGGAGTTTTTTTCACGCGGCGGCGCCTGGTGGCTTCTGGCCGGCATCATTCTCTACAAGCTCGGCGATGCCTTCGCCGGCAGCCTCTCCACGGCATTCTTGATTCGTGGCATGGGCTTTAGTGCGGCCGAGGTGGGCGCCGTGAACAAGGGCATGGGCCTTCTGGCCACCCTCGTGGGCGGGCTCGCTGGCGGCTGGCTGCTCGCACGACTCGGCCTGTGGCGAGCGTTGCTGATCTTCGGCGTGGGACAGGCCATCACCAACCTGGGCTTCTGGTGGCTCTCGATTCACCCAGCCAGTCTGACCAGCATGACCCTGGTGATCCTGCTCGAGAACCTCGCGGGCGGCATGGGCACGGCCGCCTTTGTCGCCCTGCTCATGGCTCTGTGCGACATTCGATTCACCGCCACGCAGTTCGCGCTCTTGTCCGCGCTTGCCTCCATTGGCCGGGTATGGGTGGGGCCAGTGGCGGGCGTTGCGGCCACCGATTACGGCTGGCCGCCCTTCTTCCTTGGCAGCTTTGCTGCCGCGCTCCCGGGGGTGTGGCTGGTCTGGCGGCTGCGCGCCATCATTGACCGGGCAGACCGATCCGAGCCCGCATGAGGTCGGTGACCATCTGCGGGTTGGCCTTGCCCTGCGACTGCTTCATCACCTGACCCACCAGGGCGTTCAGGGCCTTGTCCTTGCCACCCTTGAACTCCTCGACCATCTTCGGGTTGGCCGCCAGCACCGCATCCACCAGCCCTTCAATGAGTCCCGTGTCTTGAATTTGCTGCAGGCCCTTGGCCGCAATGGCTGCATCGGCGGTGGCAAAGGCACCCGACCACAGGTCGGCAAAGACCTCTCGGGCGATCTTGTTGGAGAGCGTGCCATCCTCGATTCGCAGGAGCAGGCCCACGAGCTGCTCTGCCGTGATCGGCGCCTCTGACATGTCGCGCTCCTCACGATTGAGCGCGGTGGCGACCTCACCCATCACCCAGTTGGCCAGCGCCTTGGCACGTGCACCCGTCGCGCCCCCATGGGCCTGCCAGGCCGTCAGCCCTGCCGAAAAGAAGTCGGCCGTGGCTCGGCTTGCAGCCATCATGGCGGCATCG
The DNA here is from genome assembly GCA_041163175.1 of Pseudomonadota bacterium. Lineage (GTDB taxonomy): Bacteria > Pseudomonadota > Gammaproteobacteria > Burkholderiales > Burkholderiaceae_A > Hahnella. The sequence continues at coordinate 4,560 of JBEARM010000079.1, forward strand.
GCCTCGGAGAGTCCCAGGCCACTCACCCATTGGTCGCGCAGGGCCTGGGGCAGGGTCGGCATCTGCGCTCGCACGGCCTCGATCCAGGTGCTCGCAATGTGCAAGGGCGGGAGGTCGGGGTCTGGGAAGTAGCGGTAGTCCTGGGCATCTTCCTTCGAGCGCATGGCCCGCGTCTCATCCCGGTCGGGGTCAAAGAGCCGCGTCTGCTGCACCACGGTGCCCCCGTCTTCAATCAGGGCGACCTGCCGCGCGGCCTCCACCTGGATGGCGCGCTCCAGGAAACGAAATGAGTTGAGGTTCTTGATCTCGCAGCGGGTCCCCAGGGTGGCGTCGCCCTTCTGGCGCACCGACACATTGGCATCGACTCGGAAGGACCCCTCCTGGAGATTGCCATCACAAATGCCAATCCAGGTCACCAGCCCGTGGAGGGTTCTTGCATAGGCAGCGGCCTCCGCGGCCGAGCGCATCACCGGCTCACTGACAATCTCGAGCAAGGGCGTGCCGGCCCGGTTGAGATCAATGCCGGAGCAGCCCGTGGGCAGTCCCTCAAAGCCCTCGTGAATCGACTTGCCCGCGTCCTCTTCCAGGTGGGCCCGTGTGAGCGCAATCGAGCGGGTCGTGCCATCGGGCAGCACAATGTGCACCGCCCCTCCCTGGACCACCGGAATCTCGAACTGGCTGATCTGGTAGGCCTTGGGAAGGTCTGGATAGAAATAATGCTTTCGTGCAAAGACCGAGACAGGGGCAATCGTGGCCTCGACCGCCAGGCCGAATCGAATGGCGGCCGCCACCGCCTCGCGGTTCATCACAGGCAGCACCCCGGGCAATGCGAGGTCCACCGGATGGGCCTGGCAGTTGGGCTCAGCCCCAAATGCGGTCGAGGCTGGCGAGAAAATCTTCGACTGCGTCTTTAATTGCACATGGGTTTCCAGCCCAATCACCACTTCCCAGGTCATGCCGATGCTCCTGCTGTTGGATGCTGAAGGTGCCAGTCGGTGGCCTGCTGGAATGCATCTCCCACGGCAATGAGCCGGGCCTCCTCAAAGCGTGGGCCGATGAGCTGCATGCCCACCGGCAGGCTGCTGCCGTGGGCGTCACCGAAGCCACAGGGCAGGGACATGCCAGGCAGACCGGCCAGGCTCGCACCGAGGGTGTAAATGTCGGCGAGAAATTCGGAGAGAGGGTCTTGGGCGTTCATCTCGTCCATCCGCCAGGCCAACTTGGGTGAGACAGGCCCGAGGATGAGGTCGCAGGCTTCAAAGGCCTGGTCGAAGTCTTGGGCAATCAGTCGTCTCACCCGTTGGGCCTGCAGGTAGTAGGCGTCGTAGTAGCCATGGGAGAGCACGAAGGTGCCCACGAGAATGCGTCGCTGCACCTCATCGCCAAAGCCCTCGGTGCGGCTGCGCCGATAGAGGTCTTCGAGGTCCTGGGGATGCTCCGCGCGATGGCCGTACCGCACGCCATCGAAGCGCGACAAATTGCTCGAGGCCTCGGCTGG
>JBEARM010000080.1:0-5935 GCA_041163175.1 Pseudomonadota bacterium
AAGATGCCCGCGGAAATCGCGGAGATCCCGAACCACTCGGTGGGTGCGGTGGGCACGCTACGAGCAATGCCGTAGAAGACCTCACGCAGCCAGGGCTGGTTGAGTGACATGTAGTAGAAGCAGATGCCAATGCCGGCCAGCATGCCCAGGCTTGCGGCGATGCCGGTGGTGCGCTTCCAGAAGATCCCCAGCACCAGGGCGGGGAAGAACCCTGCCGCAGCGAAGGAGAAGGCCGCACCCACGAGGAACAGGATGTCGGCGGGCTTCTGTTGCGCCACCAAGGCGGCAAGCACGGCCACAATCAGGAGCATCGACTTGGAGATCATCACGCGGCGTGACACCGGTGCGTTCGGGTCGATGGTCTTGTAGTAGACGTCGTGCGAGAGGGCGTTCGCCATGGTCAGCAGCAGGCCGTCAGCGGTCGACAGCGCAGCAGCTAGGCCACCTGCAGCCACCATGCCCGAGACCACGTAGGGCAGGCCGGCAATTTCTGGCGTGGCCAGCACGACGATATCGTTGCCGATCTTGATCTCTGACAACTGCACGATGCCGTCCAGGTTGACGTCTACCACCGAGAGCAGGCCAGGGTCGACCGCCTTCCAGTTCGCCACCCAGGCGGGCAGCGTTGCGAAGGAGGAGCCCACCACATCGTTGTACATCACGAACTTCACCAGCACGGCCAGGGCAGGCGCCGTGAAGTAGAGCAGGAAGATGAAGAACAACGACCAGGTCACCGAGTTGCGGGCCTCACGCACAGACGGCGTGGTGTAGAACCGCATCAGGATGTGTGGGAGAGCTGCCGTGCCTACCATTAGACAGAAAATCAGGGCCAGGAAGTTGCGGCGGGCCTTGTCCTTGGCGGCCTCGTCCTTGCCAGGGAAGGGCTCGGCGTGGGCTCTGGGTGGGTTGGCACGCGCGGCCAGGCCCTTTTCTGCGTTCAGGCCCTTGGTGTAGGCGGCCTCGTCGGCAGGGAACTTGGCCAATGCGGCCTCTGCAGCAGCGAGTGCTGTGGCATCACCTTTGGCTGCGGCTACTTTGGCCTCGAGTGCGGCCTTGTCAGCGGCATAGGCAGCCGGGACATCCTTGAGCTTCTCGGTTGCAGCAGCAGCCCGGTCTTTGAAGATCTGACGAACTTCAAGTTCCTTCGGGTCGGAGTTGATCTTCTTCTCCAATTCCGTGACCTTGATGAGCTGCTGACCGTAGACGAGCTGCGGAATCGGGAAGCCAGTCTGCTTCACGGACAGCCAGACCACGGGGATCATATAGGCGATGATGAGGATGATGTACTGGGCCACCTGGGTCCAGGTCACCGCCTTCATGCCGCCCAGGAACGAGCAGACCAGAATGCCACCGAGGCCAAGGAAAACACCCACTTCAAACGACACACCGGTCAGGCGGGTTGTGATGAGGCCCACGCCGTAGATCTGCGCCACCACGTAGGTGAAGGAACAGAGAATGGCGATGCCCACACCGATGAGTCGGGGTGTCGTGCCGCCGTAACGGGCGCCCAGGAAGTCGGGAATGGTGAATTGGCCGAACTTCCGGAGGAACGGTGCCAGGAACATGGCCACCAGCACATAGCCGCCTGTCCAGCCCATGAGGAAGGCCAGGCCACCATAGCCACCGGCATAGAGACCGCCGGCCATGCCGATGAAGGATGCCGCAGACATCCAGTCCGCACCCGTGGCCATGCCGTTGAACACGGCCGGAACACGTCGACCGGCCACATAGTATTCATCCGCGTCGTTCGTGCGGCTCATGATGCCGATGCCGGCATAGAGCAACACGGTGGCGCCGAGGAACACATAGCCGATGCCCGCACGGGAGAGGCCCATCTGTTCTGCAATGGCCAACAGGATGCAGAAACCAATGAAACCGCCGGTGTAGAAGCCGTAGACCTTCTTCAGCTGCGCGGTAAAGGCCTTCTGCGACTTGGCTTCCACGCTGTGAGAATCAAAAGTAGCCATCAGTCTTCCTCCGCCTCGGCAACGCCGAATTCTTTGTCGATTTGGTTCATCGAGCGTGCGTAGTACCAAATAATCAGCACGTACACGATCAATGCACCTTGGGCACCCATCCAGAATGCGAAGGGCCAGCCGAAGAAGTCAAATGTCAGGCTCTCTGCGTTGTAGCCGACCACGAAGGTCACCACAAACCAGATGGCCAGCAAGAGACCGGTCTTCTTGAGCAGCGCTCGCCAGTAGGCGAGATGTCGTTCCGTCAGTTGCATACATCCTCCATTAAGAAAAGACCGGCTTGTCCCGCCGTTTCATCAATCGAATTCAACGCAGTCTGTCGAAGGGGTCTGTCACGCCAGCATCGACGCCTGTTTCGGTTTGCAACTGCACCGCGAGCCGGGGCTCAAAGGTGTGCAGCTTGCGGGTGGTTTTTCGATATGCCTTTTCATCGCCCATGCGGAATTGGAGGTGGGCCAGGTGATAGTAGCCATAGGGGCTCATGGGCTGGAGGTCGACGGTGCGCTCCAGAGAGGCCTTGGCCTCAATGTTGCGGTCGAGGGCCATGAGCGAGAGGGCGCGACCGTAGTGGGCCCGGTCGAGGCGGGGGTCGTGGCGAATGGCCTGATCGAAGGCCTCAAGGGCCTCGTCGTGGGCATTGCGCTTCTGGATGAGGAAGCCGAGATTGAACCAGGCCGGCGCCTGGGTGGCATCGACCTCAATGCTACGGCGAAGCACCGTCTCGGACTCCGGAAATTTCTTGGCGATGGTGAGGTGGTTGGCCGCGGTGATGAGGCTGGTGGCCATGCCGGCGGGTGTACCCTCTAGCTCTGCGGCGCGTATCCAGTAGTCGGCAGCAATCTCGTCCTGGCCAAACACGCCCGCCCAAATGCCAACCTTCTTGTTGAAGAAACATCGGAGCAGCTTCATGGGGTCACTCCTGTGGCCTGCACGGCAGGCAATACCAACGATGCCTTTACCACCGTCAGCGCAAACCAGACCCAGAACAGCAGAAAGAAGCCCACGACAGGAATGTGACGGTCTGCGACCTGGCGGGGCGTGACGACCCGGGCGGCCTTGACCACCGGGCTGGTCACGATGGCGAACATCTTGTAGACCGCATTGTGCTCGTGACGACCGAAACTCAGCAGGTAGACGATGCCCTGGCCGAGCAGCATCAGGCCTGTGAATTCAATGAGCCCCTTCAGGATGACCACCAAGTCGATCAACCGTTGTCCCCTCTTTGTTATTAAAATTTTGCTGACGGTACCGCGTGGGCGCCACGTTGTCTAGTCGCAATAGCCTAGGGAAAGCCAGTGGATGACGCAATGCAAAAAGATCTGAGCCTCATCGGTCCTGAGACTCAGATCGGTCGATTGATCCGACGCAGACCTCTCACCTGCCCTCCGGATGCCCCTTTGCGGTTGGTCTTTCAGCAGATGCATTCGGGCCGTGTGGGCTCCATTCTAGTGGTCGACGACGAGGCCACGCCCATGGGCATCCTCACCCGCTACGACCTCATCAGCCGCATCATCCTGCCTGGCGTGGACTTGCAGACACCGATTGAGCAGGTGATGTCGCAGAACGTGATCTGCGCGCCAACCCACCAGACCGTTCTAGAGGCCATGATTCAGATGGCCTCGCATGGCATTCGGCACCTGCCAGTGCTCGACGACGACGGCCGGCTGGTCGGGGTGCTCTCCGAGAGCGACCTCATGGCCCATCAGCGCCAGAGCCTTCGAAGCCTCTCGGCCATGATCTCCCATGCTGAATCTTTCCCTGAGTTGGCAGCCATTGGGCAAGACATTCGCCGCCTGGCGCAGCGGCTCTTCCAAGAGGGCCTCTCGGCCACTGCGGTGGCCAAGCTCATGAGCCACCTGAACGATGCCATGACCGTTCGAGTGATCGACCTGGTTCGTGCAGATTCTCGAGTGATGGCCCCACCCACGGTCGCGTGGGCCTGGCTGGCGCTGGGCTCGGAGGGCCGCGACGAACAAACCATTGCCACGGACCAAGACAACGCAATCGTGTTCGATGGCGACGAGGTCTTGGCCCCGCTCTTTCAGGACTTCGCTCGAGCGGTGAATGAGGGACTGGATGCCGTGGGCTTTCCCTTGTGCAAGGGCGGTGTCATGGCCCAGCATGCCAAGTGGTGCCGGCCCCTGCAGCACTGGCGGGATGCGCTTGGCGAATGGTTCGAGCGGCCCAGCCCGGAGCGAATCCTCGATGCCCACATCTTTTTAGATTTTCGAGCCCTCTACGGCGACCGTGAGCTGGTGGGGTCGCTGCGGTCCTGGGTCACCGACGAGGTTCGGCGTCACCCATTGTTCTTGCGTGCCATGGCCCAGGATGCCATTCGGAGCGGTGTCGGCGAGTTGCCAAACCCGGTCTTCTTCTCCGCGCTGGCTCGATGGCTTCGCAGCCGAAATGTCCGGGCCGACTGGCTCTCGCCGCCTAGCATGGACATCAAGAAGTCTGGCACGGCCCCCGTGGTGGCCTGGGCCCGGGTCCTCGCGCTGATGAACGGCATTGGCACCACCTCCACCGACGGCCGACTGGCTGCACTGCAGAAGTCTGGAAAGCTCCAGCTCAGTGAATCCCAGGCCATTCGGGAGGCCTTCGATTTGGCCCAGCGGTATCGTCTACGGGCGCAGCTGCGGGGCCTTGAGAATCCCAACGCTTTGGAGCTCGACCCTCTGAGCCTTCACGAGCTGGAGGCGCTGCGGGTGGCCCTCGACGATTTGTCCCGGCTCAAGTCGGCGGTGTCCATCGACCTGCGTCTTTAGAGGGTCAGCGGGAGGAGCTTAAAGCACAGGATGGTGACAAGGGTTGGACCTGCGGCTGCGGCGAAGAGCAGCGCAGGGTTGACCGTGCCCCCGTCAAAGCGACCCTTCAGGATGGATGCGCCAGCCGGGTTGGGTGCGTTTGCAATGATGGTCAGACCACCACCGGTGAGCGCACCGGCGACCAGGGCGTATTTGAACTCCTCGCTGAGGCCCTCGACCAGCGACCCCAGGTAGGTGAGGGCGGCATTGTCCGTGACGGCAGTCAGGGCGGTTGCGCCGAAATAGACGGCATCCGGGCTCATTTTGGTGAGCAGGGGCTGTAGCCACCAGGCCTGCATGCCACCAAGCACCACTAGGCCGGCCAGGAAGAAGCCCACCATCAGCCCCTCTTTGATGATCAGTCGCTCTTGAAACTGGGGGTATGCCGTGGCGATTCCAAGGAACACCAGGAAGATGCCCAGGAAGACTGGCGCATGGTGAGCAAAGAGCACGACCCCAGCAACCAGCAGGAGATGCAGCAGCACAATAGACAGAGGCACCGACGAGGCTGCATGCGCATCGGCATGATCCTGAGCAGATATCGAGGCCTCATGGTGGGAGGCCTCGATCAGTGTTTTGCGAACCAGCATGGTCAGCACGGTTCCATTGATCACCACCGCGATGGCCGCCTTCCAGCCCAAGTGGGTGAAGACATAGGCCGTATCCCAGTTCCATGTCGAGGCGACCATCAGAATGGGTGGTGCCGCGAAGTGGGTCAGGGAACCACCAATCGAGACATTGACAAAGAGGGTTCCGATCGTGGCGTACTTGAAGAAGGTAGAGGTTTCCTTCTGAAAAAACTTGAGCAGCATGAGGGCCGCGAGTGTCATGGCCGCGGGCTCTGTGATGAGTGACCCGAGCAAAGGCACCACGGTCATGATCACGATGTACCGCGAGGTGGCCTTGTCCATGGGCAGGTGCCCTGAGAGGTACTCCACAACCTGCTTTGCTGCGAACATCACGGGCTTGCTCGCGGCAATCACCATGATCGTGAACACAAACAGGGGCTCGGTGTAGTTTCGGGAGTCTGCATAGTCAACGGCCTTGCCGAAACCTTCTGCGTAGATGAGATACCCGAACAAAATGATCGACCACATACCGAAGACAGCCTCGACCTCGCCGAGAATGTGAAAGAGGCCGTCGTGCTTGGGATAC
>JBEARM010000081.1:0-5877 GCA_041163175.1 Pseudomonadota bacterium
CAATCCGTGGGCAGAGAAGGCCCCCGCCACCACGCCAGTGGCGCCGAATAGGCCTGCGAGGGCGAGGATAACCCTGCTGCCACCGTTGGAATGGGATGTATTCATCATCACCTCGATTCGTTTCGCTTCTGTCGGCGCCACTGCCACGGGGGCGTTGGGTTCTTGTCAACCCACAGGCCGCGCCTGTCCGACCTGGCCTGCGCCTCCGAGTCTAGTAGCGACTTTGCAAAAGGCTTCGGAAGTTTCCCAAGGTACTGACGGTAAGCCCAGGCCAGGCCCCGCGCCACCTGTTGTTGATTGATGTTGATGCTGCCCTCATAAACGATGCCCACCTGTCGGGTGTAGCGGTCTTTGGCGTGAACCTCGACACGCACCTCTTTTCGAAAGACAAGGTCGGACAGGGACTGCTTGCTGCGTTGTCCGAAAGGCTGTGCCTGTTCAGGAGCGTCTATGCCCGCCAGACGCACCTTGTACTGTTTCTTGTCGGCAGTGAGAACTGTGATGGAATCGCCATCGGCAATGCCCACGACCTGCCCGCGAATCTCCCAAGGGGTTGCCCAGGCCTGCCCAGCAAAGAGCACAAGCGTGATCAGCCCAATCCAAAGCCGAGGCAGACTAGCGGTTTGCGCCAATTCCAACGCTTCGAGATGCTACAAAAATATCTGCCAAGTACAGCATGCAGGCGGGGTGTAGGTGCATGGCCACATTCTAATGAGTCGCGGTCAGTTGGCCGCGGGGGACCGACTGCGTTTGCTCAGTGTGCGGCAGGCATCGGAGCAGTACTTCACCTCATCCCAGTTCTTAGCCCAAGACTTCCGCCAGGTCATCGTGCGTCCGCATATGCTGCAGAGCTTGCTTGGCAGGAAGCTTTTGTTGCCCGGGTGGTCGCGCTTGGTCATGGCATCGGCATCGCCAGCTGTCTGGCGATTGTGGGCTCCTGGCTGCGCCAGAGCAGCCAAGTAGCCGCCGAGCGATGCGGTGCCCACCGCTCCGAGAACGCTCGGATGCGGGCCCGCATGGCGGCGGTTCCAACTCGAACCAGGCGAGGTTGAGCGCGGTTCTGGGCATCAAAGGCTTCCGGATAGAGGGCTTCCAGTGCCTTGACCACACCGAGATCATCGGCGGGAAAGACATCGGAGCGCATCAGGTTGAAGATGAGAAACATCTCTGCTGTCCAGCGGCCCACGCCCCGTTGTTGGGTCAGCTGAGCAATCACCTCCTCGTCAGCGGCGCTTGCAAGGACTTGATCAAGGTCGGGACTCTCGTGAAACCAGCGTGCGATGCCCAGCAGGTATTCGGCCTTTCGAGACGAGAGCCCAGCATCGCTCAGTTGGTGGGGGCGCACCAGAATTTGATGGGGTTGTACAGGGGCTTGCACCGGTGAATCGATGAGGGCGAGGAGGCGGCTCCAGATGGCATCTGCCGCCTTGGTTGAAATCTGCTGGCCCACAATCGAGCGTGCCAGTGTGGTGAATGAGTCTCCCCGACCTTCGGGTCGCTGATCCCCCACCGCAGCGATGATGCGTCGCATGACAGGGTCGACCGACAGGTCAGTGAGCGCGTTGGGCCAATCAAGGTGCTGAATGTTTGGATGGCCCATGTCAGCTCAGGCAGTAGGCTGAAATGGCCGCTTCGAATGTCTGCCGATGGGCCTGGACCGTAAGCTCAATGGGATCGGAGTAGCCACCGGCCATGGCCACGGCAATCGGAATGGCACGTGCCTTTGCAAAGGCAAAGACCGCACGGTCGCGCTGCAGCAGTCCCGTCAGGCTGATGCTCAGCCGTCCAAGCTTGTCACTTTCCAGCGGGTCTGCGCCCGCCAAATAGATCAGCAGGTCTGGGCGGGGAAGGGCATCCAGCCTTTCGAGCAGTTGGTGAACGGCATGCAGGTAGTCTGCATCGGTGGTGCCATCGGCCAGTGCAATGTCGATGTCCGACTCGTACTTCTGAAAAGGGAAGTTTGAGGCTCCGTGGATGGAACAGGTCGTGGTGTTTGGGTGGCCAGCCAGAATGGTGGCGGTGCCATCGCCCTGGTGAACATCGAGATCAATGACGGTCACGCGCAGGCCAGCGTGGTTCCTTTGCATCCAAAGGCAGGCTACCGCCGCATCGTTAAAGCAGCAGTAGCCAGACCCAAAGTTACGGTGCGCATGATGCGTCCCACCGGCCAGGTTAAAGGCCACTCCGGGTGCCGACCCATAGGCCTGTTCGCATGCCGCAAGGGTGGCACCAACCGAGCGTCTCGACCGCTCCACCATTGCGGCAGACCAGGGGAATCCTATTCGTCTCATCGCCTGCGCATCAAGCTGGCCTGTACAGAGTTGGTGCACATAATTTGCGTCGTGGCAGAGCAGGAGTTGTTCGTCTGTGGCAGCGGGTGGCGGGCAGACCTCGATCTGCTCCAGCGCATACAGAGACTCGCGCAGCCATCGATACTTCACCATGGGGAAACGGTGCCCTTGCGGCAGCGGCAGCTCGAATTGGTCGGTGCTGAAAGCCTTGATGCGAGGTTTGGGGCTGGCCATGATGGCGAGGCTCCCTGGTGTCATCGTCCCCATGGAATGTGCCTACCGGCTGTTCCTCAAAGTAAGGCCGCTCTGGCGCAAGACAGCTCGGTAGTGCGCTTCCAGCGTAGCCACGCCGTGGCTCGGTGTTGCGTCTGCATCGTAGGATTGCGTCTCCTCATTCCACAGCAGCATCGACTCGGTCGCGTAGTAGTGCCCAATGCGCGCGTACTCGGCCTTGGCGGCGAGGTCTGGAAAGACCTTTCCCAGCAGGCGCAGTGCGCGGGAGACCCAGAGCAGCAGCCCAGGCGGCACCTGTCGAATCGGCACTGGGCGCCCCAGAATTCTGGCCAATATGGCTGCCTGATCACGCGGCGTCAGGGCCGCTCCGGGCCCACCGATGGGTAGAACCTTGCGCGAGCGCTGTGGCTGATTGAGGCAGCCGACCAGAAACTCGGCCAAGTCATCATCGGCAATCGGCTTACAGGCGGTGAGCGTCCCATCCCCAAAGACCATGAACGGTTTACCGCGCTGCACCCGTGAGAGCTGACCACTCAGGGATTTGAAGAATGCTGTGGGACGCACAATGCTCCAGTCGAGTGGGGAGGCCATCAGCTCGCGCTCGAAAGCCAGTTTTGCGTGTTGAAAGTGTAGTCTTGGTCGCTGAACACAGATGGCCGACAGCAGCACGAACTGGCTGACACCCGCATTCAGACAGGCCGTGAGGAGCATCGATTGGGCCTGATGGTCTACCCGCCAGGCATCGGCTTTGGTGCCCGTTCGAGAGGCCATGCAAGAGACCACCGCAGATGCCTCATGGATCCGCAGTTGAGTGCATAACCGGTCCGCGCTCTCGAAGGCCTCACGGCCAAGCGCCAGAACAGAGTGGCCTTGGGCCTCCAGCGCCTTCTTGGTAGCGGCGCCAATCGTTCCGCTTGCTCCTGTTAGGGCAACATTCTGTGGGCGCATCGCTGCATGTTAGAGCACCTCTGGACCGAGCTCTCAAAGGAATGCTTTCTGTAATACTTTCCAGATGAACATTCTCATCACAGGCGGCAGCGGTTTTCTCGGGTCACGGCTGGCGGACGCTTTGCTCAAGGCGGGGGCGCTCTCGGTCGGAGGTGGGCTCGCCCGAAGCATTCGTCAGCTTGTGCTCACAGACCTCAATGAGCCGCCCGTGGCCTTCAAAAACGATTCAAGGGTTCACTTTCTGAAGGGATCTCTTCAGAGTGTGCTGCGGGATGGCCTGCCAAGCCCTGAGGTGGATCTGGTGTTTCATCTGGCTGCAGCAGTGAGCGCGGAGTGCGAGGCCAACTTCGACCTGGGCATGTCGAGCAATCTGCAGGCCACGATCGACCTTCTCCAGGCCTGTCGCGCCTCGGGACGATCGCCCACGGTGGTGTTTGCGAGCTCCGTGGCCGTCTTTGGTCGTCGGATGGGTGAGTCATGGGAGGGGATAACGGTCGATGATGACACCCTGCCCACACCCCAGAGCAGCTATGGCATTCAAAAGTTTGTCGGCGAGCAGCTGATGGCGGACTTCGGCCGCAAGGGTTACATCAAGGCCAGAGCCGTGCGACTGATGACCGTGAGTGTCCGGCCGGGTCGGCCCAATGGCGCCGCATCTGGATTTCTCTCAGGAATGATTCGCGAGCCATTGGCGGGCATTCGGGCTCAGGTGCCTGTGAGCCCCACGACGCGGGTGGCATTGTCATCGCCCGCGCGGAGCATTGAGGGCTTGATTCGCGCTGCCCAGGCCTCTGACGATGAATGGGGGCCACTAACCGCTATGAACCTTCCCTCACTCACCACCACGGTGGGGGCGATGGCCGACACCCTGCTGAGAAAAGCCGGCCCTGAGACCCACGGCCTGCTCGACTGGACGCCAGACCCTACAGTTGCCCGCATTGTGGGCGGTTGGCCCAGCGAGCTGAAGGCGAGCCGCGCGGCTGCACTGGGGCTGGTTCCGGATGCCTCTTTCGACGACATCATGGACCAATACCTGCAGGAGCACAGCAGGCCGTGAGCCCTTTGGCGCACTGCCAGGCGGCATCGATGCCACGGCTTTTTTTTGCTGCGGCCGCCATGGTGGTCGGCCTGATGCAGACAGGCTGCGTGCAGCGCAACCTTGAGTTCAATTGCCGGGGGGCCGACGAGGCTGAGATGGAGATGACACCCACCAGCCTTCAGTTCAAGGGTGTCTCATATGCCTTCCAGGAGGAGTCAGGGGCCTGGCGGGTCTATGAGGCAGGAAAGACGAGGCCTTCCATTCGTTTTAACCCCTCCTCGGGAGAACTCGTCCTGGGCGAACAGACATGGGCCTGCCGAAAATATGAGGCGCTTCTGGAGCGGGTCAATTGACAGTGCTCTGGCCGAGTTGCGGCTACGAACGCCTACAGATCAACGATCAAAACCAACTGGTGGTGACCGATGCATTTTTGTCGCGATTGCTTCAACGCCCCGAACTCTCTCCAGTCGAGACATCCTGCGAAACCGAGTACGAGATTTTTAATCGATTGAGTGAGACCCCCAGGGTAGCCATTCCCCCGGAGTCACTCGCCAAGATTCAAAACCAGGATGTGGCAGACAACTACCGGGTCTGGCTTCGATTTCGAGATCGCCTCCTCGCGGCTCCGACGCTAGAGGCCAGCTACAAGGCATTCTTTCAGGCTGGTCACATCGATTTCCCACCGATACTGGTGGATGACATCACCCAGGTCTTGGTGCGTCATGTACTCGGACATCCTGTTAGTGCGGCCCAGGCGAGGGTTGGGGAAATGTTCTTTCGGGCCCAGACGGTCACACTCCATGAGCAGGGCAGTCTTTTGGCCGCAGACAGTATGACCCTCGAGCAGCGCGCCAAGTCTCAAGGATATGGTGCCTTGGGGCAGTTGCTCAAGAAGGGGGGCGTGGCGGTCTCTCAAGGAGACCTTGATGTACTCACACAAGACAATGCCGACCGGTACTGGCGTGCCACTGAGGCCTTTGACATGGCGGTCGTTCTCAATTGGAAGCAGCCCGCGGCAGAGGCCATTTGTCATCTGATTGAGCGCTGGGTACAACACCTTCTGCATGCCCAGGTGAGTGTGACTGCCGTGGGCGCCATTGAGGATGAGCAGTGGGCCTGGCATCTTGGTCTCGATGCGCAGTCGACGGCGATTCTCAACGATCTCTACCTGGGAAATCCCATGGATGCTGATCGGTTGCGTCGCCTGTTGGTGCTGTTTCGACTCGACTTTGCAGATCCGTCCGACATGCTGCAGCGGGTGGCCGGCAAGCCGGTTTATATGGCGATTGCCATGGATGAGGGCAACCGTCTTCGAATCAAGCCGCAGAACCTCTTGCTCAACCTGCCAATGGCCCTCCGGTCTTA
>JBEARM010000082.1:0-5610 GCA_041163175.1 Pseudomonadota bacterium
GACCTACCACAGTGCCGGGTTGCTGAAGGCACCGACGCAGGTGGAGGGGCCTTTGAGAGCAGACCAAGGCTGGCCGGACAGGCATACCCTTTGCCAGCCCTGGGGAAACTGCAGTGCGTATGGCGGCGGGGCGTCGGCCTCTGCCACCCAGTCAAAGCCCACCTTGCTGTAAAAACTTGGGTCGCCATACGTCATCACAACATCGACGTCACTCTTGCGCATCACGTCCAAGCCATACGAGATCAGCTGTAGGCCAATGCCCTTCCTTTGGTGCTCGGGGATCACCGCCACTGGCGCCAATAAAAACACATATCGGTTGTCGTTCTTAAACAGCAGCCTGGTGAGGATGCAGGCCGCTACCAACGTCTCATCCATCTCTGCGGCAACGGTGTGGATATCGTCTTTCGGGGTGTCGGCCAATAGCGCTGCGACCAGCTCACCAATGAGGTCACCCTCGGCAGGCCCCTCAGACTCCGAAAAGGTCGACTTAAACAGGCTGACGAACTCAGGATCGCGACCCTGAGGATTCAGAAGAAACTTCATATCTAACCTCTCGGATGACCACCGGACTCTTAGGGGTGATCGGGACGGCTCTGAGCCGTAGGGAGCACTTTGGATAGTGGCGGAGAGGGTGGGATTCGAACCCACGGTACGGTTACCCGTACGCCTGATTTCGAGTCAGGTACATTCGACCACTCTGCCACCTCTCCGCGAACGGCGGATTATAGCCTGAGCCTGCAAACGCTATCGATAAGGCTGTCGTCCACGAGCCGACCCATGCAACCCATTGCCATCCTTGGCCCTGGCCGTGTTACCGCAACTCCCGTACTGCCCTGATGTAAGACGAAAACGACTGGCAAGGACGGGAGGGCGTCGTCAGCCAAGGAATCGGCTCTTCCCAGCTCGGACGCAAGCTGGCTATCGCCTCTCGAGTGAGGGGACTGCCCGGACCATCCAGACACACCAGAGATTGAGTGCAGGATAAGGCGGATTGCAACGAAGTGACGTCGCCCATGAAGACCGCATCGCAGACCTCCCGCATGCGACCAATCACAAATCCCCAACGCCCGCGTGACCAGGGCCAGTCTCGGTGCGCAGGCAGGTGAATCAGACCCAGTCGAAGTGGTTTGGTGCCCGTCGTCACTGATGAGGAGACGGCCGAGCGAAGCGCCCAGGCGTGGACCAATTCGACTCGGGGCAGCTCGTTGGCCCACGCACTACTGGCCAGCCATGTCTGTAGGTCAGAAACAGAGCAAAGAGTCCCCTGCTGTAACTCGAGCGGCGGAAGCTGATGCAAAAGAGGTTCCTCCAGTGCATCCGAATGCTGCCTTGCGTATTGAGCAAGGGATTCGAACTTGCCCCGCCCATCCTCATCCAGACCACGCGCCATCCGCTCTAAGGCCTCATAGCCAGTATCCAATGGTGTGCCTGGGCAATGCCAAACAGCCGGTGCAAACTTGGCCACGTTGTCAGCACTGAACAGATAAGGCTTGACACTGAATGTGCCTGCGACCCACTGCCAGGAGAGGTGGTTAGACGCAAGGTCTCCGTCCAGCAGGTGACCGTACATCCAATCGGCCCCGGCTCGCCAGTTCACATGACGCAAATGCACCACGTAACTCGCCAGCCACATCCGCGCATGGTTGTGCAGATAGCCGGTCTCATAAAGTGCGGCGACTGCCTGATCAATGACCGCCAGTCCTGTTCGCCCCTCCCGAATGTCTGCTGGAAGCTCGCTGCGATAACGGACATCTGGCAGCCCAGGACGCATGTCCTTGAGGATGCTGTCACCAGCCCAGTCCCAGACATGGCGAAAAAAGGACCGCCAGGCGAATTCTGCGAAGAGTTTGTCCGTGGCCTCAAGCCGACTGTGACGACGGACCCCTGCAACAGCATCTTGCAGGCCAAGAAAGCCATGGGTCAGATAGGGAGAGATACGAGAGACGGCACCTTGCAGATGGTTCCGTGTTTTTGCATAGACCTGAGGATTCAGGTCTGCCAGACGACTCTGCCAAGCTTGATCCGTTGGCGGGAAACCAGTCTCCACCAACTCAGAGCGAGGTCAATCCACCCATGTAGGGCACCAGGGCCTTGGGCACTCGAATACTTCCATCAGCCTGCTGATAGTTCTCCAAGACCGCGACGAGGGTGCGGCCCACCGCCAGTCCTGAGCCATTCAGGGTGTGAATGAACTCATTCCTGGTCTTGCCACCCTCACCCACCCGCTTGACCCGAGCCTGCATCCGTCGGGCCTGGAAGGCCTCGCAATTGCTGACGCTGGAGATCTCTCGATAAGCCTTCTGCGCTGGCAGCCACACTTCAAGGTCGTAGGTTTTCGCAGCACCAAAGCCCATGTCGCCAGTGCACAACAGCATGACCCGATAGGGCAACTCCAGGCCCTGAAGAATCGATTCCGCATGGCCGACCATCTCCTCGAGTGCGTTGTAGCTGGTCTCTGCAGCCACCAACTGCACCATCTCCACCTTGTCGAACTGGTGCTGACGAATCATGCCGCGGGTGTCTCGACCATACGACCCGGCCTCACTTCGGAAACAAGGCGTGTGGGCCGTGAGCTTCATTGGCAGGGCAGACTCCTCGAGTAGTTCATCACGCACCAGGTTCGTGAGTGACACCTCGGAGGTGGGAATGAGATAGAGCCCATCTGAGTCGCCCTCTTGGCCACCCTTCTTCACCGCAAACAAGTCGTCTGCGAACTTGGGCAACTGCCCTGTGCCATGCAGGGTGGCGCTGTTGACAATGTACGGCGTGTAGCACTCGGTGTAGCCATGTCGGGTGGTCTGAATATCCAACATGTACTGCGCAAGTGCCCGGTGAAGTCTGGCCACAGCCCCCTGCATAAACGTAAACCGGGAGCCAGAGAGCTTCACACCCACATCGAAGTTAAGACCGATGCGCGCACCGAGGTCTACATGGTCCTCGGGAGAAAAATCAAATTCGGCGGGCTTGCCCCAGCGACGAACCTCTACGTTCTGATCGGCCGACTTGCCCACCGGAACGGAGTCGTGAGGCAGATTCGGGATGCTCGCCAGCCAGGCCTCGAGGTCAGCCTGGATGGCAGAGAGTTCGGCCTCCGCGGCAGACAACTGCTCCGGTAGTGCGGCCACTTGGGCCATGAGGCCACTGGCATCTTCTCCTTTGGCCTTGGCCTGACCAATCTGCTTGGAGAGCGTATTTCGGCTCGCCTGCAGGGCCTCCGTTTCGAGCTGCACGGCCTTGCGCCGAGCCTCCAGGGCATCAAAGGCCTGAGTGTCCAGGTCGTAGCCACGAGCGGCAAGGCCTTTGGCCACAGCCGCGCTATCTTTACGAAGCAATTGAATGTCGATCATCGGTTGTTTTCGTTTTTCTGGCGCAGGGCCGCTAACTTCTCAGCGATTTTACTTTCAAGTCCTCGATCGACCGGCGTGTAAAGGGGAGACTGGCCCAGCAGCGCCTTGGGCAGGTAAGTCTGGCCGGCGGAAAAGGCTCCAGGCTCGTCATGGGAGTAACGATAGCCGGTGGGCACATTGCGCAGGTGATCGGGCACCGACAAGGAGCCAGACTTTCCAACCAGCGCCTGGGCGGCCTTCCAGGCGGTGTAGATCGCATTGCTCTTGGCCGCCATGGCCAGAAACACTGCCGCCTGGGCCAAGGCTAACTCACCCTCTGGAGAACCGAGCCGCTCGTAGGCCTGCGCAGCCGACAATGCCATCTCAAGGGCGCGTGGGTCTGCCAGCCCGATGTCCTCGCTTGCCATGCGAATCAGACGACGGGCCACATAGAGCGGGTCTGCGCCACCATCGAGCATGCGCGCAAGCCAATACAGGGTGGCATCTGGGTCTGACCCACGAATCGACTTGTGAAGGGCGCTGATCTGGTCGTAGAACACGTCACCACCCTTGTCGAACTGACGCATCACGCCGGGCAGGCAGGCGGACAACTCCACATCCGTCACATGAACAGGCCGAGCGTTAAACGTAAGCCCCACCATCTCCGTGAGGTTGAGAAGGCGCCGACCATCTCCATCGGCGGTGTCGATCAAGCGCGCCCGTGCATCGTCTTCAAGGGTCAGGCCCCGCAAGCCCTCTGCGTTCAGCGCCCTCTCGAGCAAGGCCTGCAAATCAGTCCTGGAAAGTGGCTCCAGTCGGAACACCTGGGCCCGGGATCGCAAGGCTCCATTGACTTCAAAACCCGGGTTTTCGGTGGTGGCGCCAATCAGAATCAAGAGACCAGATTCCACATGGGGCAGGAAGGCGTCTTGTTGCGTCTTGTTGAATCGATGCACCTCATCGACGAAGACCACTGTCTGCTCGCCGAGGGCCCGAGCCTGCTCGGCCCGCTCCACGACCTCCCGAATGTCCTTCACCCCGGCCAGCACGGCAGACAACGGCTCCATGCGTGCGCCCGCGGCCTGGGCCAGAAGCCTGGCGATGGTGGTCTTCCCCACACCGGGCGGCCCCCAGAGAATCATGGAAGGCAGTCGACCCTGGGACGAGGTCCGTACCAGTGGGCCATTGGTACCCAAGAGGTGCTGCTGACCAATCACCTCAGCGAGCGCCCGAGGCCGAAGCTGCTCGGCCAGCGGAACGGCCATGGACATCACTGCGGCGGGCGCAACCACTCGACGCCTGCGGGTGCCTTGAATTCAAAAGTGCCCGCGGGTAAGGCGGCATTGCGCCGCTGCCCCGAGAGCGTGACCTTGCTGCGGCGGCCCATGGCATCTACCAACAAGAACTGTGCAATCTGTCCCTCACGGCTCAGACCCACCTCCAAGGCTGAGAGCGTCTCTGTGGCCTCACGCGGCTTGACCGACACCCAGGAGAGGCCATCACGCTCCGGCAGCCCTGCGAGCTCGAACCGCTCGCGTACCAGGCGTTCTGCATCCGGGCCCGCCAACAGCAGCAGGCCCGCAGGGCTCGCCATCTGGGTTGCATCGATGCGCCGCACTGTCACCTGGGCCAGGTCTGGGTCGTAGAGCAGGAACTCATCGCCGCGAATGAGTTGTAGCTGTGGGTAAGGCTTCTGAACCTCCCAACGGAACCGTCCCGGTCGCGCCAGTGCAAGCACGCCGGAAAATCGCATCACGCGTCCAGATGGTGAGGCCTGCTCATGGAGAAAGTTGGCCTGCAGACTTTGGATGTCCCGCAGCGCCGTGATGAGCCGCTCCTCTGGTCCTGCAATAACCTCTACAACGGGCTGGGCCCGAACCAAACCCGACCAAAGCCCGCAGACTGCCCCGCCAAGCCAGACCAAGGACATGCCAAGCAACTCTCGACGCAGGGGTTTATTCACGACCTGCTGGCACGAGGATGTCGCGGTTGCCATTGGACTGCATGGGAGAGACCAGGCCTGCCTTCTCCATGGCATCCAGTAGTCTTGCAGCGCGGTTATATCCAATTCTTAGATGGCGCTGCACCAGCGAGATGCTGGCCTTGCGGTGCTGCAGCACCACGGCCACGGCGTCCTCCACCCCCTCGCCGCGGTTGCCGACGTGGTCGATGCGCCGGATCGGCGGGATGAGCGACATCGCCCGCAGCGACTGGGGCGATGAGACTGACGACGGCCATGCCCGCGACGCCGACATGATCCTGGGCGACAACGGCCAGGGCAAGA
>JBEARM010000083.1:0-5442 GCA_041163175.1 Pseudomonadota bacterium
GAATGCGGTCACGGGCCAGGGCCTTCCCACCTACGGCACCCAGGTGCTCATGAATGTCATCAATGAAATGGGTGCCCTGCCCACGCGCAACCACCGCGACGTGGCCTTCGAGGGCGCACGCGACATTTCAGCCGAGGCCATGGCCGAGCCGCGCAAGACCGATGGCAAGCCCCACCTGGTCACCAACCAGGCCTGCTTTGGCTGCACCATTGCCTGCGGCCGCATCAGCAAGATCGACGAGACGCACTTTTCGGTGCAGAACAAGCCCCAGTACTGGGGTGCCTCGGGTGGCCTGGAGTACGAGGCAGCCTGGGCGCTTGGTGCAGCCAACGGGGTCAATGACCTCGAGGCCCTGCAGTACGCCAACCTGATTTGCAATGAGCAGGGCATGGACCCCATCTCGTTTGGGGCCACCGTGGGTGCGGCCATGGAGCTCTATGAGATGGGCGTGCTCACCAAGGAAGAGATCGGCATTGAGGCCCCCTTTGGCTCTGCGAAGGCCTTGTGCGAGCTGGCCGAACTCACGGCACGTGGCGAGGGCTTCGGAAAAGAGATTGGTCAGGGCTCCAAGCGGCTGTGCGCCAAGCATGGGCACCCGGAGCTCTCCATGAGCGTCAAGGGCCAGGAGTTCCCAGCCTACGACTCCCGCGGCATTCAGGGCATGGGGCTCACCTATGCCACGTCCAACCGGGGGGCCTGCCATCTTCGCAGCTACACCGTGGCCTCCGAGGTCCTGGGCATTCCGGTCAAGACCGATCCACTCTCGGCCGAGGGCAAGCCCGAGCTCGTCATGGCATTCCAAGACGCCACTGCCAGCTTCGACTCCGCGGGCCTGTGCATCTTCACCTCGTTTGCATGGAGCCTCGCAGACATCCAGCCGCAGATCGCGGCCGCCTGTGGCGAGGAGTTCACCATGGAAAACCTCAACCAGATTGGTGAGCGCATCTGGAACATGGAGCGCGACTTCAACAACCGTGCGGGCTTCACTTCGAAAGACGACACCCTTCCGCCTCGACTGCTCAAAGAGGCTGCCAAGGAGGGGCCGGCCAAGGGCTTGGTCAACAAGCTGCCAGAGATGCTGCCCAAGTACTACGAGATCCGTGGCTGGGATGCCGATGGCCAGTTGAAGAAGGAAACGCGCAGCCGTCTGGGGCTCTGATGGCGCGTCATCACCTCATTCTGGGTGCGGGCCCGGCGGGTGTCATCGCCGCAGAGACGCTGCGAAAGCTTGCGCCGCACGATTGCGTCACGCTGGTCGGAGACGAGCCCGAGCGGCCCTACTCCCGCATGGCCATTCCTTACCTGCTCATGGGAAACATCGGCGAGCAGGGCACGCAGCTGCGCCAAGACCCCAAACATTTTGAAGGGCTCGGCATTCGTTTGGTGCAGGCCAGGGCCAAGTCGGTGGATGCGGGCAAGCGGTCGGTGGCCTTGAGCAATGGAGAGGTCATTGGTTTCGATTGTTTGCTGATTGCCACAGGGTCGCAGCCGGTGCGCTTTCCCATCCCAGGATTTGACGGCGCGAATGTCCACCCGTGTTGGACTTTGGCCGACGCGCGCGAGATCATTCGCCTGGCCAAACCTGGTGCCAAGGTCGTGCAGATGGGCGCTGGCTTCATCGGCTGCATCATCATGGAGGCTTTGGCCAGTCGTGGCGTGTTGCTCACTGTGGTGGAGATGGGCGATCGCATGGTGCCTCGCATGATGGGGGCCACGGCGGGCGCCATGATCAAGTCCTGGTGTGAGTCCAAGGGGGTTGGTGTGATCACGGGTGCCAAGGTAGAGCGCATCGACCATGCCGACGGTGCCCCTTCGAAGGTCTGCCTCTCCACAGGGGCTCTTCTTGAGGCCGATCTGGTGATCAGTGCCACGGGTGTGAAGCCCAACGTGGCATTCCTGCAGGGCAGCGGCATTGAGCTGCAGACCGGTGTACTCACCGATGCACGAATGCAGACCAATTGCGATGGCATCTTCGCGGCAGGCGACTGTGCCCAGGCCTTTGATCGGCCCAGCCAGTCTCACCTGGTGAGTGCCATTCAACCCAATGCAGCCGACGAAGCCCTGGTGGCCGCTCGCAACATGGCGGGTCAGTCCTCAGCGCTCCAGCGAGTGCCCCAGATCAATGTGCTCGACACCCTGGGCCTCATTTCATCGAGCTTTGGCCAGTGGCAGGGCGTGCCAGGTGGCGATCACATCGAGATGACCGACTGGGACAACCACCGCATGCTCAGCTTGCAGTTTGAGGGTGATCGACTCATTGGCTGCAATGCCATTGGATGGACGGACCATGTCGGTGTAATGCGGGGCTTGGTCGAGGGCCAGGTAAGCCTTGGGCCGTGGAAAGAGAAGCTCATGAAGGACCCAACCCGGCTCATGGAGGCCTACCTGGCCTGTGCCCAGGCACAGGACCAGCATGCGGTGGTGTAGTTGAGGCTCACGGTCAAGCTCTACGCGAGCCTGGCGTCTCATCTTCCTGCCGAGGCCCGCAGCACCAACCAGCATCCCATCGAAGCCCCCGAGGGTGCCTCGGTGTCGGCCGTCTTGGCACCCTATGGACTGCCCCCTGAACTCACCAAGCTGGTGCTCGTCAATGGCCGCTATGTGGCGCCCGAAGACCGTCCGCATGCCCAACTCCAAGATGGCGACGTCGTGGCCGTCTGGCCACCGATTGCGGGCGGCTGATCGCGTGCTGTTTCCCCATGGCCTCGTGCCCGAGGCCTTTGATCGAGAGATGGGCTGTTCCGAGGTGGAGTGGCTGCGCTGGCTCCCCGAGGCCACCGCGCCGCATCGGCTCTCATTGCATCAGGGTGGCGCAACGGTGTTCGCTGCAACGCCCATGCGCGAAGTCCTGGGCGCTTCGCTGAATGCAGAGCAGGCGATGCTGCTCGAGTTGACCTGGAAGGTGCTGCCCGCTCGGCGCATCGCCCTGCTCGAGATCAGCCGGCTGCTCGTCTCATTTCAATTCAAGGGGCTTGATATCCAGAATCGAGCCGACTTCATGCGGCGATTCGACCTCACCATGCAGCGCGGCGGGGGTTAGTCCGTCAAGATGGCGGGCAGCCGCCCTCGCAGGGCGTTGACCACCCAGACTTCATCTGCCGCCAGGAGATCCTCAGGGGTGATGGATTGCTCAAGGGTTGGGAGGCTGGGGTCTGCCAACATCCGCGCCCGTTCAATGCCAGGCAGCACACCGTCCTCCAAGGGTGGTGTGATCCAGTGCCCATTGCGCACGATCCAGACCGTGCTGCGCCCGCCCTCGGTCACATGCCCCCGTTCATTGACAAAGACTGCATCGAAGCCACCGGCCGCCTCCGCAGCCCGCCAGGCGGCGTCGTAGAAGCCGCGGCGTGTCGTCTTGTGCCGCAACAAGGGGTCGGTTGATGGCGGGCACACGAGATCGGGCAGGAGGGTTTGAGCCCAAAAGATTCGCACGGGTGTGTCCAGCGGCGCGATTGCATGGACGCTCGCAGACCATTCGCCTGCCGGTGAGAGCGAAAGACGAAGACGGCCCAGCCCATCGGGCCTGCTGCTCTTCAAGGCAGCTTCAATGGCAGCGCGGGCTTGTGAGGCATCAAAGGGCAGGTGCAGCGCGGCTGCTGAGTTCGCCATGCGGGCCAGGTGGGCATCGAGATTTTGTGGCGCCTGGCCTTGGAGGCGAATGGTTTCAAAAAGGCCGTGGGCGGCAGGAAGCCCTGTGAGAAAGCCAGCCTTGATGCGGCACTCCTCCCACTCTGCGGGGGCCGAGGAGTCGATGGTGATGCCGGCACCCACACCCATTTGGAACCGGCCTGCGCGCAGGCTCACCGACCGGATGGCCACGCTCCAGGCGAAGTCGCCCAGCCGTCTATTGCTGCGCCCATCGGCGGCCGGCGCGGGCGGGTCGATCCAGCCCACACTGCCGCAGTAAGCTCCTCGGCCTTGGGGCTCGAGGCGCTGAATCCATTCCATGGCCTTGCGCTTGGGCGCACCCGTGACCGATCCACAGGGAAAGGTGGCGCGCAAAACCTCCTCTAGGCTGGTGTCGGGTCGCAGTCGTGCATGAATGCTCGAGGTCATTTGATAGAGCTCACCCACCTCCTCCACCTCAAAGAGGTTTGGCACCGTCACGCTGCCGACCTCACTGATCATCCCCAGGTCGTTCCGAATGAGGTCCACGATCATGATGTTCTCGGCCTGATTCTTGGGGTCGTCACGCAGGCCCGATGCCGGGTCTTGACCCTTGGGTAGGGTGCCCTTCATGGGCTTGGCCATCAGTTCACCGTCTCGGCAGGCCAAAAACCACTCGGGCGAGAACGAGAGCAGTGTCTCATCAGCCAGGGGCAGGTGGGCTGCAAAGCGCGTGGGCTGCCGAGCCCGAAGGCGTCGGTAGAGGTCCAGTGGGCTGCCGTACCAGCCGCCAGACCAGGCAAAGGTGTGATTCAGCTGATAGAACGTGCCCCTGCGGATTTCTTCATGAATGGTGGAGATATCTTTTGCAAAAGCTGCTTCAGAGAGGCTGGCGCTGGGTGATAAAAGTCCAGCTGCCTGTGCCTCGGTGGCTGGGCCAGCTGCCTGAAGGAGGTCGTCGACCTCGGACCTAGAGAGCAGCTGCACCCGCTCAAAGGCCAGGGCGGTCACCAGGGGAATGTGCTGCTCGGCCCGACTGGGAAGGCCTTGAAGCCACTCTCCCAATTCATATGAGAACACCACCACCACCGGATGTCCCCGCGCAGTGGAGTCTTCGATGGCCAGCAACGCTGCAGAGACTTCGGTACCGGTGCGGGCGACGATGGTTTCCTGAAGACCCTCGTAGAGGCGACTGGTGGGCCGGTCTGCCGTGCTTTGGCAGTCATCAAGCAGGTACATGACTGCATGCTAACGCCCACATTGAATATCGGCCAATTGGCCCATTCTGTTTCCGGATATTTACAGATAAAAGGGCTTCTTAATCGCCTTTACTTGCCATTTTCAAAATCGAATATTAATATTCAAATATGGCAGACATTATCAGTGCCGTCTCCCCCACTCCATAAACATATAGGAATTGTAAATATGGCTACGTATTCAGAAATGATGTCTCAGATTGAAGAGCTCCGTAAGCAGGCGGAGCGTCAGCGCAAGGAAGAGTATTCGTCTGTTTTGAAAACCATCAAGCGTCAAATTGCTGAGTATGGAATTTCTGCAGAGGAACTGGGTTTCTCAGGGGCAGCAAAAGCTGCTGGCAAGCGTGGCCGCAAGGCCGCCAAACCTGCTGCTGCCAAGGCCGGCCGTAAGCCGCGCGCCAAGCGTGCAGGCACAGGCGTGAAGGTGGCTCCCAAATACCGTGATGGCGCTGGAAACACCTGGACTGGCCGCGGCAAAATGCCGAAATGGCTCGCCGAGGCCGTGGCCAATGGCCGCACTGTTGAGTCATTTTTGATTCCCGCAAGCGCAGGCATGTAATTGTTTTGATTCCCGGGCTGT
>JBEARM010000084.1:0-5396 GCA_041163175.1 Pseudomonadota bacterium
AGAAGGATGTGGTGCTTCGCATTGCCCGACGACTCAAGCGAGAGATCGACAAAGAGCCAGGCATGCGCGCCTTTCTCACCCGAGACGGTGACTACTTCGTACCCCTGGGCCGTCGCGTGCAGAAGGCCCGCCAGGTTCGAGCCGACCTGATGGTGTCCATCCATGCCGATGCCTGGGTCTCTCCGAAGGCTCGAGGCTCATCCGTCTACGTATTGTCGGAACGAGGGGCCACCAGTGCCGCCGCCCGCTGGATGGCCCAAAAGGAGAATGCCGCCGATGGCATTGGTGGGGTTCGCCTCATGGGCCGAGACCAGCAACTCGCCCAGACCCTGCTCGACATGTCCACCACCGCGCAGATCAAAGATTCTCTAAAGCTGGGACAGGCGGTGCTTGGTCAAATGAAGCGTGTGAACAGCCTGCACAAGCAGCAGGTGGAGCAGGCGGGCTTTGCCGTCTTGAAGGCACCTGACACGCCATCCATCCTCGTCGAGACAGCCTTCATCAGCAACCCCGAGGAGGAACAACGCCTGCGAGACGAGCAGTACCAGCATGAGATGGCCCAGGCCCTGCTCAATGGGATCAAGGCCTACCTGGCCCAGAATCCGCCACTGGCCAAGTCCCGGCTGATGTAGCCCCGCGCATGGCCACGATCGCACTCCTTCCAGACCTGCTCATCAGCCAGATTGCAGCCGGCGAGGTCATCGAGCGGCCGGCATCGGTTGTCAAAGAATTGCTCGAAAACGCCGTGGACAGTGGGGCGCAGCGCATCAGCCTGGCCTTGGAAGACGGTGGCATTCGTCGCATTCGTGTGCAAGACGATGGCCATGGCATTGCGGCCGACGAGCTCGGCCTGGCGGTGACGCGGCACGCCACCAGCAAGATTCGCTCGATGGAGGATCTCCAGAACATTCTCAGCCACGGCTTTCGTGGCGAGGCCCTGGCGGCGGTGGCCTCGGTGGCGCAGCTCACGCTCACCAGCCGCACCGCACAGGCCGAGCATGCAAGCCAGATCAGCAACGGGAGTGGGAGCTGGTCGATCGCGCCGGCGGCCGGCGGCGTGGGCACCACGGTGGATGTTCAGGCGCTCTTTCATGCCGTGCCTGCGCGGCGCCGATTCCTCAAGACACCGGCCACCGAATGGGGCCATGCCCGCGAGGCCTTTGTTCGCCAGGCCCTCATCCAGCCGGCCATTGAATGGCAGCTCAGTCATCAAGACCGGGTCGTGATGCGGCTCGCTCCGACGGAATCCAGCCGGCGGGTGGCGCAGGTCCTGGACCTCGATGAGGCCAGCCTTCGACGGGTCGACGAACAACGCGGGCCGCTGCGACTTGAAGCCTGGTTGCAGGTGCCCACGGCGGTCACGGGACGATCTGAGCAGCAGTACTTCTTTGTGAATGGCCGGGCAGTGCGCGACCGACTGCTCATCCAGGCCTTGCGCATGGCCTATGCCGACGTGCTCCACGGAGATCGACAGCCCACGGCGGTCCTCTCCCTGACCCTCGACCCCGAGCTGGTGGATGTCAACGTACACCCGGCCAAGGCCGAGGTGCGCTTCCGCGAGGGGCAGGCTGTGTTTCAGGCAGTGCTCTCGGCCTGCAAGGCCGCACTGGCAAGCAGCCAGGCGCTGGCCAGTGCGGCGGGGATCGGGGCGACACCAGCGAGTGCGCCCGGGCAGTCGCCCGAGGCCAGTGCCAAGGTGGCGTCCTCCTGGGGCCACCTGCAGGCGAGCATGCCCCTTTACAACGCGCTGAGTGCGCCGGCCAGCGGACCGTTGCAGGCCGCCCCCGCGGGGCTGAACGCCAACACCGCCTGGGTGGCTGAGCCACCCGCGCCCACGAATGAACACCCACACCCCTTGGGCTATGCACTGGCCCAGCTGCATGGCATTTACATCCTGGCTCAGAACGCTCACGGGCTCGTGCTCGTCGACATGCACGCAGCCCATGAGCGCGTGGTCTATGAGCGCCTGAAGCAGAGCACCCAGGCCAATGTGCAGACCCTGCTCGAGCCCCTGACCATGAAGGCCACGGCCGACGAGGTCGAACTGGCCCAGCGTGAATCAAGCACCCTGCTCGGCCTGGGCCTGCTCGTCACGCCACTGGCTGCCGACCTGCTCGCCATTCGCGGGGTGCCCAGCCTGCTCTCACAGGTGCCACTGGAGCCCCTGGTGCGCGACACCCTGCGAGAACTTGCCGAGCAGGGGTCGGCAACAGGTCTTGCGGCTCAGCGCGATGCGCTGCTGGCCACCATGGCCTGCCATGCCGCTGTGCGGGCCCATCGAAGCCTCACCCTGCCCGAGATGAATCAGTTGCTGCGCGACATGGAGCAGACGGCCCGCGCAGACCAGTGCAACCACGGTCGGCCCACCTGGCTGCAATGGAGCCTGGGGGACATCGACCGCCTGTTTCTGCGCGGCCAGTGACACCTTTGCTGTGCATCCTGGGCCCCACGGCCAGCGGGAAATCCAGCCTGGCCATGGCGCTCGCACGCTCGCAGCGGCTGGGCACCGTGGAGATCGTGAGCATCGACTCGGCCCTGGTCTACACGGGCATGGACATCGGCACGGCCAAGCCCTCTTCGCAGGAGCGGGCCGAGGTGCCACACCACCTCATTGACTGCTGTGCGCCAGAAGATGCCCATTCCGTGGCCGATCATCTCGAGGCGGCAAGACAGGCCGTTGCGGACATTCATCAGCGGGGGCACACCCCCTTGCTGGTGGGCGGCACCATGCTCTACTTCAAGGCCATGCGAGACGGCATCGACGCCCTGCCCCGCTGCAGCAACGAGACACGCGAGCGCATTGCTCAGGCGGCGCGCCGGCAGGGCTGGCCCGCCCTGCATGCCCAACTCGCCGAGCGCGACCCGGACACCGCCGCCCGGCTCTCGCCCCAGGATGCCCA
Source organism: Pseudomonadota bacterium (assembly GCA_041163175.1). Taxonomy (GTDB): domain Bacteria; phylum Pseudomonadota; class Gammaproteobacteria; order Burkholderiales; family Burkholderiaceae_A; genus Hahnella. Next base: position 2,901 of record JBEARM010000084.1, read on the forward strand.
GCGCATCGCACGGGCGCTGGAGGTGCTCGAAGAAACCGGCCAGAGCCTGACCGAATGGATTGCCCAAAGCCAGGCCGAGGGCCGAGGGCTACCGCCCCTGGGGCCCTTGAGAACCGTGGCCCTCCTGCCAGAGGACCGCAGTTGGCTGCACGCGCGGATTGCCCAACGGCTTGAAGCCATGGTGGCCAATGGATTTATCGAGGAGGTGCGTGCACTCAAGCGACGGCCCGGGCTCACGGCCGAGCACCCGAGCATGCGGGCCGTGGGCTACCGGCAGGCCTGGGCCCATCTGAGTCGATCGCCCGGCTTTGAGTCGTTGGAGGCCTTCACGCAGAAGGCGTTGGAGGCAACCCGTCAACTCGCCAAACGACAACTCACCTGGCTTCGCAGTTTCGAGGATGTAACCCGGGTCGATCCGCAGACCCAGTCGATGGATCAGTTGATCACGGTCTGCGCCGAGTTGGCCGGCCGCGGTCCGACCTCGCCCACGCGATAGACCCGCTCCCCGTGGGCGGTGAGTGTGGCTGCGACCGCCTCCGCCTCGGTGGCAGGCACCACCACCACCATGCCCAGGCCGCAATTGAAGACGCGGTGCATCTCATCGGTGGCAATCTGCCCCTCGGCCTGCACAAAGGCCATCAGGACCGGCATGGGCCAGGCCGACGCATCGAGTGTCACCATGAGGTTGTCTGGCAGCACCCGGGGAATGTTGCCCACCAGGCCGCCACCCGTGATGTGGGCCAGGGCGTGCACCGACTCGGGGTGGGCGCGCAGGGCAGCCAAGACGGACTTCACATACAGCCGTGTGGGTGCCATGACCAGGTCATCGAGGCCCGCCATCTGGCCCGAGCCTGGCGAGGACTCCAGTTGCACCGTGGATAAGGCCGCGCGACTGATGGACCCGAATCGTCGCTCGAGCACGGCTCGAACCAGGGAATAACCGTTGCTGTGAAAGCCGCTGGAGGCCAGGCCGAGCACCACATCGCCAGCTGCCACCTTGCGGCCATCGAGGATCTTGGCCCGCTCGACCACACCCACGGCAAAGCCGGCCAGGTCGTATTCGCCATCGGGGTACATGCCGGGCATCTCGGCTGTTTCACCACCAATCAGGGCGCAGCCCGAAGCCTCACAGCCCTTGGCAATCCCGCCCACCACAGCGGCCGCCGTGTCGAGCGCAAGTCGGCCGCAGGCGAAATAATCCAGAAAGAAGAGCGGCTCCGCCCCTTGAACAAGAATGTCGTTCACACTCATGGCCACGAGGTCGATGCCCACGGTGTCGTGCCGGTCCAGGGCAAAGGCCAGCTTGAGCTTGGTGCCCACGCCATCGGTGCCAGACACCAGCACGGGCTCCACCAGCCCTTTGGGCAGGCCGCACAGGGCGCCAAAGCCGCCAATGCCCGCGAGCACCTCTGGCCGCATGGTGCGCTTGGCCAGCGGCTTGATGCGGTCGACGAGGGCGTCGCCGGCATCGATGTCCACGCCAGCGTCGCGGTAGGTCAGGCTGGTTGATTTTGAATTCATGGCAGAGGCTCGGAAAATTGCATTTTATGGGACAACCACTCGACTCTCCCGCGCAGCAGTTGCCCCTGGGGCTCCGCGCCCTTCCCGCCCCCCGGCGCACCGACGGCGTGGTGGGCCGCAATGGTGCCGTGCTCGCCGCACTCGATGCCGTCTTTGCAGAGCAGCCAGGCCCGAGCCTGTTTCTCTGGGGTGCGCCCGGCAGTGGCAAGACCTTCTGGCTCACGGCCTTCGCGTCTGAGGCGCCGGGCAAGGCCAGGCTCTCACGGTGTGGTGCGCCGGAGCAGCCGCAATCCCCCGCCCAGGCCTTCAAGCCCGATGCTGGCCAGAGTGACCCTGCCGCTGCGGCAACGATCTGGCTCATTGACGATGTGCACCTGGCCACGGCCGAGGAGCAGGCCGCCCTTTTCACGGCGTACAACCGCGCCATGCAGGACGGCACCCGCATGGTCTTTGCAGCCGATCGCCCCCCCAGGGACATGCCCAGCCGTGAAGACCTGCGCACCCGGCTGGGACAGTGTCTGGTCTTTGAATTGGCCGAACTCACCGAGGAAGAGATGCGCCATGCCCTCAGAGACCGAGCACTGGCACTGGGCTGGCTCTCGCATCCCGCCCAAGACACCTATGATCACCTCTTCGATTACCTGCTCACGCGGCTGCCCCGAAACCTCTCGCTGCTCACCGAGTTGCTGCACATGGCCGACCGCCGGGCGCTCTCCCTGCAGCGGGCCATTTCGTTGCCGCTGGTTCGCAGCCTGATCGACGAGGCCCTGGCCAAGTCGCCACAACCCCTCTCCACCACCACGGGCCCCACATGACCCCCGCATCCCAAGGCCGACTGGCCCTCTTCGACCTCGACAACACCCTCATTCCCATTGACAGTGATGTGGCCTGGGCCCAGCACCTGGTAGACCTGGGCGTGGTCGAGCGCGACTGGTACAGCCGCCGCAACGACTACTTCTATGAGCAGTACAAGGC
>JBEARM010000085.1:0-6690 GCA_041163175.1 Pseudomonadota bacterium
GGGCAGACCAGACAGACCGGCCGGGTCGCTCGCCTGGCCAGAGCGGGCCATGGCCGCCACGTTCGATGCGAAGGCGAGGAAGTCGTCGTTCTTGGCCACGAAATCGGTTTCGCAGTTGAGCTCCAGAATGGCGCCCTGCTGACCTTCGATGGAAATGGCCACCACGCCCTCCGCGGTCACACGGGAGGCAGCCTTGCTCGCCTTCGAGCCCAGGCGAACCCGCAGGATCTCCTCGGCCTTGTCGAGATCACCGTTGGCCTCGGTGAGGGCCTTCTTGCACTCCATCATGGGCGCATCTGTCTTCTCTCGAAGCTCTTTGACCATTCCTGCCGTAATCTCTGCCATCGCTTTACTCTCCACAACAATCGTTAAAAAAAAGGGGCCCGAGAGCCCCCATGGAACAGGCGGCCAGCTTCAGCTCGCCTGCCCTTCACTGAGTTCCACAAATTCCTCTGACGCCTGGACGGCGGCCACCACATCGGCCACGGCCTCGTGCCGGCCTTCGAGAATGGCATCGGCCACACCGCGGGCGTAGAGACGAACGGCGCGGCTGGCGTCGTCGTTGCCGGGAATAACGTAGTCCACGCCTTCGGGGGAATGGTTGGTATCGACCACCGCCACCACCGGGATGCCCAGCTTGTTCGCCTCCTGCAGGGCAATCTTGTGATAGCCCACATCGACGATGAACAGGGCATCGGGCAGGCCGGACATGTCCTTGATGCCACCCAGCGTCTTGTTGAGCTTCTCGAGTTCACGGCCAAAGGAGAGTGCCTCCTTCTTCGAGATGCGCTCGAGACCGCCCTCGGCCATCAGGGCTTCCATGTCCTTGAGGCGCTTGATCGAGGTCTTCACTGTTTTGAAGTTGGTGAGCATGCCGCCGAGCCAGCGCTGGTCGACAAAGGGCATGCCCGCACGGGTGGCTTCTTCTTGGATGATCTCTCGTGAGGCCCGCTTGGTGCCCACGAACATGATCGTGCCACGACGGGACGACAACTGCTTCACGAACTTGAGGGCATCGGCCATGTTGGCCACGGTGCTCTCGAGGTTGATGATGTGGATTTTGTTGCGATGGCCGAAAATATAGGGGGCCATGCGGGGGTTCCAGAACCGGGTCTGGTGACCAAAATGGACGCCAGCTTCCAACATTTCACGCATTGAAACAGACATAATCGCTCCAGCAAGGGTTAAGGGTTGACGGACTGGCTCGGTCTAGACACACAATGCTGCCAAGACACCCTTGCGCTCGTCCGCCTCGTGGCCCGGCAAAAGGCCACATGGATTAAGGAAAAACACGGTATTTTAACAAGTTATGGCTGTTTCTATCAAATCACCTCAAGACATCGAAGGCATGCGCCTTGCCGGGCGTCTGGCCTCAGAGGTCCTGGACTTCATCACGCCTCATGTTCGGCCCGGTGTCACCACGGAGGAGCTCGACCGACTCTGCCACGACCACATGGTGTCCGTTCAGGGCACCATTCCCGCGCCGCTCAATTATTGTCCCCCGGGCTACTCGCCCTACCCGAAGTCCATCTGCACCTCGGTGAACCACCAGGTCTGTCACGGGGTGCCTGGCCCAAAGATTTTGAAGGCGGGTGATGTGGTGAACATCGACATCACGGTCATCAAAGACGGCTACCACGGCGACACCAGCCGGATGTTCTATGTGGGGCAGCCCTCCGTGGCCGCCCGGCGCCTCAGCGAAGTCACCCATGCAGCCATGTGGATGGGCATTGAACAGGTGGCACCAGGAAAGTCGCTTGGCGACATCGGCCATGCCATCCAGCGCCATGCCGAGAGCCACGGGTTTTCGATCGTTCGCGAGTTCTGTGGCCACGGCATTGGCAAGGTCTTCCATGAGGATCCTCAGGTCTTGCACTACGGCCGTCCTGGCACGGGGCTGCGCCTCTCGCCAGGCATGACATTCACCATCGAGCCCATGATCAATGCCGGACGGCCCGAGATTCGCGAACTCTCTGATGGCTGGACCATCGTCACCAAAGACCACAGCCTATCGGCCCAGTGGGAGCACACGGTGCTGGTCACGGCCGACGGCTTTGAGGTGCTGACACTCTCTGAGGGCAGCCCCGACTGGGGACGCGCCCATGGCCGCCAGACCACTGAGCCCATCAGCGGCTGAGGCCAACGCGCCCATCACAGCGGCCAGCGCCAAGGCCGCTGTCGCTGCTGCAAGACAACGCAACGCAGATGGCTGGACCACCAAGGGTCGGCCCATGGCACTCATGCGTCAGTTGTCCAGCGAGATCGACCACATCATCCTGGCCCTCTGGTCGGACGCCGGCATGCGGGGAGCAAGCCTTCTCGCGGTCGGTGGCTATGGCCGTGGTGAACTTGCACCCTTCTCCGACATCGACCTGCTCATCCTGCTCGACGACCAGACCGATGCGGCTGCCATCGAGGGGCCCCTCTCGACGTTCCTCACGAGCCTCTGGGACAGCGGCCTGGATGCAGGACACAGCCTTCGCAGCCTGAAGGACTGTGCCATTCAGGCCTCACAAGACCTCACCGTGGCCACGGCCCTGCTCGAATCCCGGCTACTCAGCGGACGTCCCGAGATGCTTGAGCGGCTTCAGGCCCAGTGGAAGGATGGTGTCGATCGACATCGTTTCTCGGAGGGCAAGCTGCTGGAGATGCGCCAGCGGCATATCCGATTCCAAGACACCCCCTACGCCCTCGAGCCCAACGTCAAGGAGAGCCCCGGTGGACTTCGTGACCTGCAGGTGATCTCCTGGGTCGCTGCAGCCCATGGCCTCGGCCGGAGCTGGGGTGAACTCGCACAAGCGGGGCTCATCACGGCACATGAGGCGAGCCAACTTCAGCAACAAGAGCAGGTGCTGCTCACCGTGCGGGCACAGCTGCACCTGGCGGCAGGCCGCCGGGAGGACCGTCTGGTCTTCGACCTGCAGACCGTTGTGGCAGAGCGCATGGGCTTTGCGGCTGCGGCTGGAAAACGCAAGAGCGAGGCATTGATGCAGCGGTATTACCGAGCAGCCAAGCTGGTGCGCCAGGTGACCTCTATGCTGCTGGCCAATCTCGAGCCCCACATGGTTCGGCCTGAGTCTGGCCAGCTCGATGTGCCAGCCCAACCAAGGCCACTTGATGACGACTTCTTCGAAGTGCGCGGCCTCATCGACATCCACGACGAGGCCCTCTTCACACGTCGCCCCACCGCAATCCTTGAGGCCTTCGTCTGGCTGTGCCGGTCCTCGAGCCGCCGCGGCATGACAGCCCGAACCCTGCGTGCCCTCTGGAATGCCCGGGACCAGGTCAACCGACAGTTTCGAGAGCAGCCTGCTCACCGGGCCTTGTTCCTGGAGATTCTTAAATCGCCGCGGGGCATCGTGCATGCCTTGCGGACCATGAACGACCTCGGCATCCTGGGCCGCCTCCTGCCAGTCTTTCGGCGGATCGTGGGTCAGATGCAGCACGACCTCTTCCATGTCTACACCGTCGACCAGCACATCCTGCAGGTGATTCGAAACCTTCGTCGATTCACCATGCCCGAGCATGCCCATGAGTTTCCATCGCTCACCGCCCTCATGTCCGGCTTTCAGGAGCCTTGGCGGCTTTACCTGGCTGCGCTCTTTCACGACATTGCCAAAGGCCGCGGTGGTGACCACTCTGAGCTTGGCGAGGCCGAGGTGCGCCGATTCTGCCGGCAGTACGGGCTCGACCAGTCCACGGCCGACCTGCTCGCATTCCTGGTGCGACATCACCTCACCATGTCCTCCGTGGCCCAGAAGGAGGACCTTGCAGACCCCGAGGTGATCCGGCGCTTTGCAGCCACCGTGGGCACCGTCCATCGACTGCAGGCCTTGTATTTGCTCACGGTCGCCGACATCCGGGGCACGAGCCCGAAGGTCTGGAACAACTGGAAGGCCAAGCTGCTCGACGACCTCTTCAAGCAGACCCAGGCCCTGCTGCTGCAGGCCGAGCCAGGTGGGGCGACTGCAGTGCTGCCCGAGGACCAGACTCAGGCCAAACGTTCACAGGCCGAAAGCATCCTCATGCTTCATGCCCAAGACCTCGACCTCACGCGGCAGTTCTGGAACGGCCTGGACCTCCAATACTTCATGGCCCACTCGGCATCTGACATCGCCTGGCATGCACGAGCCCTTGCACGCCGTGTGCCCCAGCAGGCGGCGGTATCGGTCGTCTCGGCCCGGCAGTCCGAGGACACCGATGCCATTCAGGTGCTGGTCTACCAGCGCGATGAGCCCACCCTCTTTGCCCGCATCACCGAATACCTCGACCGTCATGCCCTTCCGATTCTCGATGCCCGCATCTATACAACCCGTGGCGGGCATGTCCTCGACTCATTCTTGATTGACAGCAGCGGCCTGGATGGCAACGGGCGAACCATGCTGAGCCTCATCGAGGCCGGCCTCTCCGAGCATCTCAGCAGCCGTGCCCCACTCGGGCCGCCCTCCGAGGGCCGGCGGTCCCGACTCTCCAAGCACTTTCCAGTGCACACCCAGGTCTCTATCTCGGGAGACGACGCAAGCCGCTACCTCACCCTTTCGATTACCACCACGGACCGCCCCGGCCTGCTCTATCGAATCGCAAGGGCCATGGCCGATCACCAGGTCGAACTGCGCTCAGCCCGAATCACGACCCTGGGCGAGCGGGTGGAAGACACCTTCCTGGTCACACCACAGAACCTATCGACCGAGCGCGAGCGTGTGGCGCTCGAGGCCGCCCTGCTCCGGATGCTTGAGGGTCAACGCCCTTAGATCGACTCGCGCAGCCAGGCCTCGAACTGCGGGCCCTCCTCGGCATGCCGCCGAGCCAGGGTCACGGTGGCCCGAAGGTAGCCCTGTTTGGAGCCACAGTCGAAACGGGTGCCATTGAATCTGTAAGCCAACACAGGCTCGTCGGTCAGGAGTTTCTGTATGGCATCGGTGAGTTGAATCTCACCCCCGGCCCCTGGGGCCTGGTCGGCAAGAATGCCAAAGATGCGCGGCGTCAACAGGTAGCGCCCCACCACGGCCAGGGTGGAGGGTGCGACATCGGGATGCGGCTTCTCCACAATGTCGGTCAGCCGCTCGGTGTTTCGGCCCCAGGCCGAGCTCGCCACGATGCCGTAGCGGGAGGTGTCCTGGCGGGGAACATCCTGGACGGCCACGATGCTGGCACGATGCTCCTCGTAGAGGGCAGTCATCTGGGCCATGACGGGCTGGCCAGACTCACCAACGTCCATGAGGTCGTCGGCCAGAATGACCGCGAAGGGCTCATCGCCCACCACAGGCCGGGCACACAGCACCGCATGGCCGAGTCCCAGTGCCTCTGGCTGACGAATGTAGATGCAATTGATGGTGGAGGCAGCAGCCTCTTCCACGGCGTACTGAATGAGTGGCTTGTCGACCACGGGCAGCATCTCCTTGGGGCTCGCCTTCGTGGCCGGCAGAAAGCGAGTGCCAAGCCCAGCCACCGGGAATACGGCCTTGCGAACCAGGGCAGGTTGTTGCTTTGTCATGTGTGCTCCTTGAGCAATGATTCGAATTCGTTTCCGGCCATGACCCTCACACCCAGTGCCGTTGCCCTCTCGAGCTTGCTGCCGGCCGCCTCGCCGGCCACCACCAGACTGGTCTTGGAGGAGACCGAGCCAACCACCTTACCACCCAGCCGAATCACGCCGTTGCTCGCCTCATCGCGTGAGAGCGTGGGCAGGGTGCCCGTGAGCACCACCGTCATGCCCTGGAATGGCTGGCCGGCCACGGCCACAGCGGGGGCCTCATCGGGCAGCAGCCGAACCGAGGCCAAGAGGCGCTCAAGCATGGCCTGATCCGCGGGCGACCTGAAGAAGGCATGAACCGCCTCGGCCACAACCGGGCCGACATCGGGTGCCGACTGCAGCGCCTCCATGCTCGCCTGAGAGAGGGCCGACAGCGTCCCAAAGGCCAGCGAGAGGTCCATCGCAGTTCGCTCGCCCACATGACGAATGCCCAGGGCGAACAAGAACCGAGAGAGCAAGGCCTCACGGGTGCGGTCGATGGCTGCGAGAAGGTTTCGAGCAGACTTCTCCCCCATGCGATCCAGGCCGATGAGGTCCTCAAACCGAAGCCCATACAGGTCGGGCAGGCCTCTCACCAGGCCAGCATCGAAGAGCTGATCAATCAGCTTTTCACCAAGGCCCTCGATGTCCATGGCCCGACGGCTCACGAAATGCTGGACGGCCTCCCGCTGCTGGGCCGGACAGGTCTGTCGAGATGGACACCGGACCACCGCCTCGCCTGAAACTTGTTCCACAGGCCCCTGGCAGGACGGGCAGCGGGTCGGAAATTGGAAGGGCTCGAGCCCCTCGGTTCGCCGCGAAAGCACCGGGCCCACCACCTCGGGAATGACATCGCCAGCCCGGCGTACCCAGACCACGTCGCCCTCTCGTATGTCCTTTCTCGCGATTTCCCCGGCATTGTGCAGCGTGGCATTGCTCACCGACACACCGCCCACCAGCACGGGCTCCAGACGCGCCACCGGCGTGAGTGCACCCGTCCGACCCACCTGAACCTCGATGGCGAGCAGTCGGGTCGTGACCTCCTGGGCGGGGAACTTATACGCCGTGGCGAACCGGGGTGCACGTGACACAAAGCCGGCCATTCGCTGGGCCACCAACGACTCCAGCTTGATCACAGCGCCATCGATCTCAAAGTCCAGGGATCCGCGATCGGACTC
>JBEARM010000086.1:0-5250 GCA_041163175.1 Pseudomonadota bacterium
ATTGTGACCGGCTTTCCGGCCGCCTTCGTCGGGGCCTTCTTCACCGGCTCCCTGCTCATCGAGACCCTCTTCTCGCTCGATGGCCTGGGCCTGCTCTCTTACGAGGCGGTCATGAAGCGCGACTACCCCGTGGTCATGGGCACGCTCTTTTTCTTCTCGCTGCTGGGCCTGGTGGCCAAGCTCATCAACGACCTCATGTACGTCTGGGTGGATCCCCGCGTGCAGTTCGAGGCCTCCAGCCGATGAGGATTGGCCAGCCATGAACCACCAGTCGCCGACTGCCCGCGCCTGGGCTCGTTTCCGGGCCAACCGACGCGGCATCTGGAGCCTGTGGATTTTCCTGGCGCTCTTTGGGCTGAGCCTTGTGGCCGAGCTCATCTCGAATGATCGTCCGCTGGTGGTCTCCTTCAATGGACAGATGCATTTCCCGATCGTGCAGGACATTCCCGAGACCACCTTTGGGGGCGACTTCAGTACCAACACCGATTACCTCGATCCCTTCATCCAGGCAAGGTTTGAGGAGCCGGGCAACTGGGCCTTGTATGCAATCAATCGGTATCAGCACCAGACCATCAATTACTTCTCCGATGCGCCCAACCCAGCGGCACCATCGGCCGACAACTGGCTGGGCACCGACGACCGTGGCCGCGATGTGCTGGCCCGGCTCATCTATGGGTTTCGGGTCTCGGTGCTCTTTGGCCTGGCCCTCACCGCCATCGGCGTGCTGCTGGGCATTGTCTTTGGCGCCATCCAGGGCTACTTCGCGGGCCGCACCGACCTCTTCTTTCAACGGTTCATCGAGGTCTGGGGCTCGGTGCCCGAGCTCTACCTGCTGATCATTCTGGCCTCGATCTTCGAGCCGGGGCTGCTGGTGCTGCTGGTGATTCTGTCGGTCTTCGGCTGGATGGGCCTCTCCGACTACGTGCGGGCCGAATTCCTTCGCAATCGAAGCCTCGATTACGTGACGGCGGCGCGGGCCATGGGCCTGTCTCACTTTCGAATCATCACCCGTCACCTCCTGCCCAACAGCCTCACGCCCGTCATTGCATTCCTGCCATTTCGCATGTCGGCCTCCATCCTCGCGCTCACGAGCCTTGATTTCCTCGGCCTGGGCGTGCCGGCCTCCACCCCCAGCCTTGGCGAACTGCTCGCCCAGGGCAAGGACAACCTCGATGCCTGGTGGATCACCGTCTCCACCTTCGGGGTGCTCGTGGGCCTGCTGTTGCTCCTGATTTTCATTGGCGAGGCGCTGCGCGACGCCCTCGACACACGCCGTGGCTGAGTCCATTCACGACCAGGCCACCGACGTGCTGCTCGAGGTACGAGGCCTCACGACGGCATTTCACTCGGCCGATGGCCAGCATCGAGAGGCTGTCTCTGGGCTCGACCTCTGCATCCACAAGGGCGAACGGGTCGCCTTGGTCGGCGAGTCGGGCTCAGGCAAAACGGTGTCGGCCCTCAGCATCCTGGGCCTGCTGCCCGAGGCGCAATGTTCGGGCCAGGTGCTCTGGCGGGGGGAGTCTTTGCTGGATGCCTCAGAGACGCGGCGTCGAGCCCTGCGCGGCCGCGAGATTGCCATGGTCTTTCAAGAACCCATGACTGCACTCAATCCCTTGCTTACCATTGGTCGTCAGATTGGCGAGGTGCTGGAGTTGCACGAGGGGCTGTCCCGCACGGAAGCCCACGAGCGGGCGGTCGGCCTGCTCGACCGCGTGGGCATCGATGACCCGCAACGCCGCGCCGTGGCCTATCCGCATCAGCTCTCGGGTGGCCAGCGTCAGCGTGCACTGATTGCCATGGCCCTGGCCTGTCGGCCAGCCTTGCTCATTGCCGATGAGCCCACGACTGCGCTGGACATGACCCTGCGCCAGCAGGTGCTGGATCTCTTGATCGCCCTGCAAGAAGAGACGGGCATGGGCATTCTGCTCATCACCCATGACCTGCCCATGGTGCGTCGTTTTGCCCAGTCGGTTGGGGTCATGCAGTCCGGTCGGCTGGTGGAATCGGGGTCGGTAGATGCCGTCTTCACCAAGCCACAGGCGCCCTACACCAAGGCCCTTCTGGATGCCCAGCCCAAGAAGATGGTGGGGGCACCTGGGCCCCGGCAGGTCATGCTCGAGGTGCGTCGTTTGTCTTGTCAGTTTCCCGTGGGCGGCAGTCTCTTCAGAAGCCGCTTCCACACGGCCGTGAACCGCGAGAGCTTTATCGCCACCCGTGGCGAAACCCTGGGCATTGTGGGTGAGTCGGGCTCGGGCAAGACGACGCTGGGCCTCGCCCTATTGCGGCTCTCGGCTGCAAGGGTCTCGGGCGAGGTGCGTTTCGATGGGGTCGACCTGCTCGCATTGTCGGGCGCCGAGATGCGCAGTCGCCGCGCCTCGCTGCAGGCGGTCTTCCAAGACCCTTACAGCGCACTCTCCCCGCGCCTGACCGTGGGACAAATTCTAGAGGAGGGCCTGCGGCTGCACCGGCCGGCCATGACACCGTCTGAGCGGCTCGCACGCTGCGAGGCGTGCCTTGAAGAGGTGGGCCTGCCCACCGATGCCATTGGCCGGTATCCGCATGAGTTTTCGGGGGGGCAGCGTCAGCGCATCGCGATTGCCCGGGCCATTATTTTCGAGCCCGCCGTATTGCTGCTCGACGAGCCCACCAGCGCGCTGGACCTCTCGGTTCAGCACCAGATCCTCACGCTGCTTGTGCAGTTGCAGCAGTCTAAGGGTTTAACCTATATATTCATTTCCCATGATCTCTCTGTCATTCGCGCAATCGCGCATCGCACGCTGGTCATGCGCCAGGGCAGCATCGTGGAATTTGGCGCCACTGACGATGTGCTGGGTCAGCCGCGACAGCCTTACACGCAGCAGCTGCTCGATGCCGCATTCCCCGAGGAGCGCCTCGCAGGCGTGGCCGCGCCGGCTGCTCCCTCTGCTGAGTTGTCTCGGGCTGCTCGCCTGCTCATCTGAGACACCGGCACCACCACTGCCGCCGTTGGTGGCGGTGGCCACCGCCACCCCCGCAAGTGCATCGACGCCGTTGACAGCGACCCCGGCCTCTGGTGAGGCCAAGGCCGAGCTGGCTGGCGAGGTGCTTGAACTGCTGGTCAAACCTGGCGATCGCGTGCAGGCTGGCCAGGCCCTGGTTCGCATCGACCCCGCCGATGCTCGGCTCGCGGATTCTGCTGCCCGGGTACAGATCGAGGCGGCCAAGGCCCAGCTGGCTGCGGCCGAGGCCGATTTCCGCCGGTACACCGAGCTGCGCGATCAGTCCTTCATATCGGCAGCCGAGTGGGATCGCCGCCGTGCGGCGCTGGCATTGGTTCGTGCAGATTTTGAGGCGACTCTGGATCGGCTCGGCCTTTACACCCTGCGTGCGGCCCGCGCGGGCACGGTGCGGTCTGTGCTGGTGCAGCCGGGCCAGAGTGTGCCCGCAGGCTTTTTGGTTCTGCGCCTGCAGGTCGAGGCCACCGGTGCGGTCAGCGCGTCGGCAGGGCCACAAGGCCTTGTGCTGCCCACGGGCGCGGTGGTGGATGGTCGTTGGGTCTTTCGTGTTCGCGAGGCCAACGGCGTCTTGCGTGCAGAGCGAGTGGCCGTGGTGCTGGCCGATGCCGATGCCAGCCAGATCCTCGTCACGCAGGGGCTCGCAGCTGGAGATCTGGTGGTCGCAGCCGGTGCGCAGCGCCTGGCCGATGGTGATGCGGTTCGGGTGAGGCGTTGATCAATCTGTCGGCCTGGGCCATTGCGCACCCCGCACTGGTCCGCTACCTCATGGTGGCCTTGCTGCTCCTGGGCATGGGAAGCTACTTCCAGTTGGGCCAGGACGAAGACCCACCCTTTAACTTTCGCGTGATGGTGGTGCAGGCACAGTGGCCTGGTGCCACCGCGCTTCAGATGGCCGACCAGGTGGCCGATCGCCTCGAGCGCATGATCCAGGACGTGCCCAACATCGACATGGTCACGAGCTTCTCCAAGCCTGGTGAGACCACGGTGATCGTGCAGGTGAAGGACGATTTTGATCCGGCCGAGGTGCCCGACCGGTTCTATCAGGTGCGAAAGAAGGTCACCGACCAGGCCGCCAGTCTGCCGGCGGGGGTCCAGGGGCCATTCTTCAATGATGACTTTGGCGACACCTTCGGTGTGATCTATGCCCTTCAGGCCCCCGGCTATGCCTTGGCCGATCAGGCCGATCTCGCGCGTCAGGCGCGTGCCGCCCTCATGCGTGTTCCAGATGTCGGCAAGGTGGAGGTCTTTGGCCTTCAGCAGGAACGGGTGTTCATTGAACTGAGCCGCGCGGCCCTCACGCGCCACGGGCTTACAGCGGCCTCTGTGGCCCAACAGGTGAGTGAGCAGAACGCCGTGGTTTCGGCCGGTGAACTGCAGGCCGGCCGCTGGCAGATTCCCCTCGAGGTGCAGGCGCAGTTTGCCTCGCTCGATGACATTCGCAACATGCCCATTCGTGCGGGCGGGCTGCTGCTCAAACTCGGCGATGTGGCGCAGGTGCAGCGGGGGCCACAAGACCCAGCGGGCCCTGGGCTGCGGCTGGCTCCGGATGCTTCGCCGGCTGTCATCTGTCCCAACGGGAGGAGGTGCTCATGAGTTCCAGTTGTTTCACTCAGGATCTGCTGATCGCGGAGAACGCCGGCTGATTTCGGCACCCTGATCCCGATCATTCGGTTCTGCGACAGAGCAGATCCGGCGAGAGCCCCCGACCAGGTTGCCCTTGTGGATGACCTGGCCGGGGGCATCGTTTTGGGGCTTGTTGAGGTTTGTGCAGTTCTCCTGCTCGGAGGTCGGGCCGGACAGTTCCCGGTGACCGAGGACGCCGGGGACACGCTGGTCCGGCTCCCGCTGTTCTCGGGACTGACCGAGGCGGAACAGGAGTGGATCATCGACCGGGTGTGCGCCTTCTGAGGCGCCCGCTCACCCCAGCCCCAGCGGATCGCTTGCGTCGATGCCAGCCATGAACGGCAGCCCGCGGGCCACGCGCCGTTCAGATCCTTTCGCATCAGCTCGCAGGCAGCCTGGCGCGGACATGGGATGCCCTAGCTGCAGCCGATGCCCATGAGCTTCGGACGCGGATCGGCCGCCTGCTTTCCTGGGAATGGCTCGGGCTGCGACTGACAAGGCCCTGGCGCGTGGTCGTGTCTGGGCCGCCAAATGTCGGTAAGAGCAGCCTTGTGAATGCCTTGGCTGGGTTTTCGCGGAGTCTGGTGTCACCTGTGGCCGGCACCACGCGGGATCTTCTGGAGACACGCCT
>JBEARM010000087.1:0-5059 GCA_041163175.1 Pseudomonadota bacterium
GCTCTCAACGATCAGCAACGAGCCAAGGTAATGTCATATGTGCCTCAGGCTCATGCAACAGGCTTCGGCTATACGGTTCTCGACATGGTGTTGATGGCCACATCTGCCAATCGGCCGGCATTCTCTGCGCCGTCTGGGTCAGATGTCGCCAATGCAGTTGAAGCACTTCGCATGACTGGTGCCGACAACCTGACTGACAAATACTTCGACGAACTGTCCGGTGGACAACGACAACTTGTTCTTATCGCACGCGCTCTTCATCAGGGGGCGCATTTTATTCTGCTGGATGAACCTTGCTCCCACCTCGACTTTGGAAACCAGCACCGCATACTTTGTCTGATGCAATCTCTCTCCGACCGGGGGCATGGCGTGATCTTCACCACCCACGACCCCCGTCATGCTGAACAAATTGCCCACCGGGTTGTGATGCTGCACCTTGATGGATCGCTAGAGATTGACGATCCAATGTCATGCATCAGCCCAGCGTCACTCTCACGACTCTCCGGTCTTGAGCCCAACGGGCACCTGCCGTATTCGCGGCTCCGCTGACACCAAACCCGCAAGCATCTCCGCAGTGCCTGCAGAAAGTGTCCATCCCAGATGGCCGTGCCCTGTGTTGTAGAAGACATTTGGCTTCCTGCCCGGCCCCACCCTAGGCATCATGTTGGGCAGCATGGGCCGAAGCCCAGCCCAAGGCACCACCGAGCGAGTATTGACCCCTGGAAAGCAGGACTGAACCCATTCGATCAAGGGACGAATGCGATCGGATCGAATGTCTTTGTTAACGCCATTGAACTCAGCAGTGCCGGCCACCCGAAAGCGACCCAGGCCGAGCCGGCTTGTAACCAGCTTGGTCTCATCATCCAGCAGGCTCACCGTGGGTGCAGCCTGCTGACTGGCGGGATCGTCCAGGTTAACGGTAATCGAATAGCCCTTGACCGGATACACATTGAGGCGGTCCCCAAGCTGCGCCGCAAGGCCT
Source organism: Pseudomonadota bacterium (assembly GCA_041163175.1). Taxonomy (GTDB): domain Bacteria; phylum Pseudomonadota; class Gammaproteobacteria; order Burkholderiales; family Burkholderiaceae_A; genus Hahnella. The sequence continues at coordinate 983 of JBEARM010000087.1, forward strand.
CGGCTCCCCACGCCTGCACAGACCACAATGTTGTCAAACGACTGTGTTTCGGTCTGCCCACCGTGGCGCATGGTCACCATTGCGCGCTGGCCGTCTGATGAAACCTGCAGAACCTCTCGGTCGTATAGGACGGTTACACCCCGCCGCGCCGCCGCCAGAGCCAGGCCATGCGTGAACTTATGAATGTCCCCAGTGGCATCACTCTCGGTGAAGTAGCCGCCGTAGTAACTGCCATTAAGGGTGGGCTCGATGGCCCGCATCTCTGATGGCGAGACCGCACGGCGGGGCAGGCCACCCTTTGCAAGCAGGCCCGATACCCGTCCTGCATGCTCAAAGCCCGCCTTGTCTCGGTAGATGTGGAGAATGCCCTCTGTCCTGAGGTCGAAGTCAATGGCCTCTTCCCGCGCCCAGCCAAACAGGTGCTCACGTGCGGCGATGGCCATCTTGGCTGTGGCAATGGTATTGCGCTCGTAGCTCGGAATGGCCGCCATGAACTCGGCGAACCAAGAGAACTTGTGCCAACTGGGTGCGGGATTCACCAGCAGCGGTGCATCTCGCTTAAAGAGCCACTTCATGCCCTTCCAGACGGTGGCCCAGCTGTTCCAGACCTCGGCATTCGAGGCGGACAACTGACCACCATTGGCGAACGAGGTTTCCATGGCCGCGTAGCGATTGCGCTCAACCAATGTGACATGGTGCCCGTGTCTGGCCAAGGCATAGGCGGTGGTGACACCCGTGATGCCACCGCCAACAACGACAAATGACTTTCTCATTTGAAGGTCTCCAAAACGTCGAGGGTCGTGGTCGACTCGCAACATGCGACTCGAACGCCCCCTCTGTTTTGGACCTGAGAGATTCACGGGCCGCTGGCCCGCTTGCTCCTGCGGTGCTCTGACGGACGCGCGCCAGAGGCTCTTCAGAGTGATGGTGGGTACCGGTCCTTTTGCCTGAGAGTTTCCGAGGCGGTTGCTCCTTCGGCGTCACCTATGGCCTGGTGATCTCTCCCGATACCTGCACAAAGTGTAGGGGGTTACTCGCCGACGGTCAACCTCACGAGCCTAAGTCGCCTCGTGGCGGAAACCGCCCCGAAGGAAACGCTCGAGCCCCCGGCCCGCCAGTGCCTGTGAGAGTTCATCAAACTGGCGGATTTCTCTCACACCGGGCAACTGGGTGAGGCTTGCGCACTTCGGATCGATCACCCATGCGCGATCGGCCATCGCCAACATTCCGCGGTCATTCTCATTGTCCCCAACCGCCCAGATCTCATCGAAGGCCGGGTGCACATCGGGATGACGAAACTGGGCCAGCACATGGCCCTTGCAGATGACCTCTGGCCGATGGTGTTCGGGATCTGCCGACGGAATCGGGCGAAAGGCGCTGTTGATGGTGAGCGCCCCAGTGCAGACATCGCCCTGAAAATCGAGGGTGTGGGCCAAGGCAAAGTCTGCAAAGATGCGCTTGCGCAGAATCTCTGCGGCCACAAGGTAGCTGTCAGACACGATGCCCACCATGAAGCCTGCGCGCTTGAAGGCATTCACACATTCGACCACGCCGAATCGAATCGGCATGGCCTTGGCCACGTCCTCAAACTTCTGCCGGTGAATGAATCGAAAGACCTGAGCAATGTCGTTGCTTCGGGTGATTGCATCTGGATTTCCGCTGTCGAGGTGAGGCCGAAGCGCCTCCACCTGTCCGGTGGCTTGTGCAAGCAGCATGGCAAATCTCGCGGTCGTAACGGTGCCATCCATGTCCAGCAGCAGCAGCTTTCGACGACCCTTTCGCCGCGTCATGACGTAGTCTAAGGATCCGCCGGCCTGACGCTGACCCTCGTACATGGCGGTGATCTGCTCCACGTGCAGACGGCCGCAGGCACGGGCGCGGCTAAAGATCACGCGGGAGACTTCATTGGCCATGGAGGTGAGATCGTGAAGGGCCTGGCTGTCGTGTTCCAGGTGGCCAATGTCGACCTCCGCAATGCGGGCATTGGCTCGCCACGCATCAATCAACAGACCAATGTCCACGCCATAGCCATCCTCCAGTGTGAGCTGGGCCAATAGCGATTTGCGCGCCGCGATGATTCCCCCCAGCGGCTGACTGAAATCAGCCAGCTCTGGAAAGAAAACTTTAAGCATGGGCTTGGCGGTCAGCTCTGTGACTCGGCCACCGCCTCGGCCAAAACGGCCCTTCACAAAGTCGGCCTCACCCGAGACCACGGGCCTCGCAAGATCGCTGATCAATCCGGACTTTAGACCCTTGAGATCGCCATCAAGGTAGACGAGACAATCCTGTTGGGCCTCACGAGCGCCATCGGCCATAGAGGCACCCTTGCCCAGGAGACTGCTGGTGACGACCCTGGCGCCCGCCTCTCTGGCTCGCACCACGGTGGCATCGATGGAACTGTCATCGACCACGATGACCTCGGCCGTGGCCGGATCTGCCAGCGCATGGCGAACCACATGGCCAATCTGATGCTCCTCATTGAGCGCCGGAATGATCACACTTGCGCATGGAGATACCGCCTGAACATCGCGCTGAGGCATCTGCGCCGAAGGCGCTCCTTTGGAGCGCTTGGGCAGAAGCAATCGACTGATCTTTTCCCATCGATCTGCGCCCTGACCGACCAGGCGCTCAAGGCGTGACCACTGGCTCATGGGAGATCACCTTTGTAACGGGAGAAAGGGCGAGCGGCTACATATATATTATTGCAAATTATATTTTAACAAAATAATTTTCTCGGCTGCTCTGCCATCTCAAACGCTCTTCTTCCGAAACGCCTGCTGTACAGACAGTCTCCGAGACCCTGGCCGCACATCAATCACAGAATCCGCCGCAAGAACACCCGGGGTGACAACAGACAAATACCAGCCACAGCAGCCCCGCTGCATCATGGCCTTGGCAGCACCAGACCAACCAACAGCCGCGTTGAACTTGTAGCAGGGCTCTCTCGGCTCGGTCACGCGAAGGACAACCTCTCCGATCGTCCACTCGTCGCCCAGATAAACGGTGTCCTCAGTGAGCCCCTCGACGGAGAGGTTCTCCCCCACCGCACCTGGCTGCGAGAATCGATCTGCCCGGCCAGCATGCTGCTCCAGAGCCTGTACCCAGAACGAGTAATGTGAATGGGGATAGGCGTATACCGCCTTGGAAATGCCGCCGTGGACGGTGAGATCGCACTGCTCATCCCCTTCAAGGCCCAGGGGGCCAACGAACTGCAAGACGGGGTTTGCCGCATTCGACACGACTGTCTTTCGAATGCCTGAAAGAACTCTTTTGGGGATCGCTAGATCGCTCGAACGCACAAAGAGCGGCGCAACTTGCCCAACACAGACGGCCAGCAGCCGCGGATGGGATGACTGGATCTGGGGTGTCATGGACCGTGCCAGCGGTGCCTACATCGGCGCGAGGTCGAAGACCAAGACCTCTGCATCTCTTCCGTTTAGAGCCTGAAGGATCGTCTCATCGGAGATCATCAGACCATCGCCTGCCGACATGGCGCAACCGTTGATGGTCAACTCACCCCGAACAAGATGCGCATATGCCTTTCGTCCCGGCAAGAGCTTTAGTTCAGCCTGCTCATTAGAGTCAAACAGGCCTGCGTAGATTGTTGCGTCTGCATTCATACTCACCAATCCTCCCGCACCGGCCGGCGAGGCAATCTTTAACAATCTTCCCCGCTTGTCTTGCTCATTGATGGATCGCTGCTCGTAGCCCGGCGTAACGCCAATATTGCTGGGGCGAATCCAGATCTGAAGGAAATGGGTCTGTTGATCCTTGGCATGGTTGAACTCACTGTGGGTGACGCCCGTGCCAGCTGACATGCGCTGAACGTCTCCCGGAGGAATGGTCTCAACATTCCCAAGGCTGTCTCTGTGGGCAAGTTCGCCAGACAGGACATAACTGATGATCTCCATGTCCCGATGGCTATGGGTTCCGAAGCCCATACCTGGTGCCACTCGGTCCTCATTGATGACCCGAAGGTTTCCCCAGCCCATGAACTCCGGGTCGTAATAATTCGAAAACGAGAATGAATGGAAACTCTTCAGCCAGCCGTGGTCGGCGTGGTCGCCGTGGGAAAAA
>JBEARM010000088.1:0-5032 GCA_041163175.1 Pseudomonadota bacterium
GCTCAGGGCCGCCCTCCATGTCGGGACGATTGCAGATCACCGACTGAAAGCCCTCCGATGCGGCTGCGGCCATGTCGGTGGGTTCGAGCTGGGGTGCCACGGCCAGTTGGTCCGTGAGCCAGCGGGCGGAGAGGGTCATGGGGCGTCCTTCTTCAGCAGTTGATTCTTATGAGGGTCAGGGGCTTCATTGTCGCTCGATTTCAGCCTCGAAGAGCTCCTGGAGCACCGCATTGCCCTGTTCGAGAATGAAGTATCGAAATGCTTCCGATGCAATGGAGGCTGGCTTCCCTCCGCGATTGACCAGATGCCAGATGCGAACAATCGGTGTTCCCTCGACGGGCAGCACGCTCAGTACCCCGTGCTTGGTCTCCAGTCCAACGGTGTGAAGGGACACGAAAGAGATTCCGAGCCCCGCCATGACGGCCTGCTTGATGGTCTCGTTGGTGGACATCTCGAGGGTTGAAAGGGGGCGGAATCTTTGAGATTCAAAGAAGTGCTCCATGACCGCCCGTGTGCCAGACCCGGGCTCACGAATGAGAATTTCCTCAGAATCGAGCTGCGCCAGCTTCAGGCCCTTCACCTTGGCCAATGGATGGCTGGGCGAGCAGATGAATCCATGAGGATGGTTGGCAAAGGCCTCCGCCCGAACGTCCAAGTCCTTCGGCGGCTTGCCCATAATGGCGACATCAATCTCGCCGTCACGAAGCAGCCCAATCAGCTGATCACGGTTGCGCACGTGGATGACCACCCGAATGCCAGGGTGCTCCGCGCGGAATTTGGCCAGCAGATGCGGCGCCACATACTTGGCTGTACTCACCAGGCCAATGTCCAACGTGCCGGTCTCCACGCCGCGCAGCTTGAGCATCATGTCCTCGGCCTCTTTGAGTGCATTGAGCACCCGACGGGCGTAGACCAGGAAATACTCCCCCGCGCTGGTGAGCGCCACGCCGCGCCCCTGCTTGGCAAAGAGCGGCATCCCAAGGTCCTCCTCCAGGTCCTTGATTTGCATCGAGATGGCGGGTGCGGTTAGGTGCATCTCCTCCGCAGCCCTGGCAAAACTCGAGTGCTTGGCCGCTGACACAAAGATCCGAAGTTGACGAAGTGAAAGGTTTTTCAACAGCTTAAATATTCAGTTGAACTTATTTTTTTAATCAGTTTTTGTGACTTTATCTTATCTATCAGGGTTTTTACAGTGCCATCACAGACGTGAAACAAGGAGATCGGCATGGCACAAGAAGGGCGTATCACTGACATGAAGGAGCGCTACAAAGGTGGCGTTCTGAAATACAAGCAGATGGGCTACTGGCGTCCGGACTACACGCCGAAGGACACCGATGTCATCTGCCTGTTTCGCATCACCCCTCAAGAGGGCGTCGACCCTGAGGAGGCGGCGGCCGCCGTCGCCGGGGAGTCATCAACGGCCACCTGGACGGTGGTCTGGACAGACCTTCTCACCGCCCACGAGAGCTACCAGGCCAAGGCGTATCAGGTGGATCCGGTCCCAAACACGGGGCCCGGCACCGGCACGGACCAGCAGTACTTTGCCTATGTGGCCTACGACATCATCCTGTTTGAGGAGGGCTCGATTGCCAACATGACGGCCTCGCTCATTGGCAATGTCTTTTCGTTCAAGCCCTTAAAGGCTGGCCGGCTGGAGGACATCCGCGTTCCAGTGGCCTATGTCAAGACCTTCAAGGGTCCATCCACCGGCATCATCGTAGAGCGGGAGCGGCTCGACAAATACGGGCGCCCCGTGCTCGGCGCCACCATGAAGCCCAAGCTCGGGCTTTCGGGCCGCAACTACGGTCGTGTCGTCTATGAGGGCCTGACCGGCGGACTCGACTTCACCAAGGACGACGAGAACATCAACAGCCAGCCGTTCATGCACTGGCGCGACCGCTTCTTGTTCTGTATGGATGCTGTGAACAAGGCCCAGGCCAATACGGGTGAGGTCAAGGGGCACTACCTGAATGTGACGGCGGCCACGATGGAGGACATGTACGAGCGTGCGGAGTTTGCAAAGCAGCTTGGTAGCGTGATCGTCATGATTGACCTGATCGTGGGCTGGACATGCATTCAATCGATGAGCAATTGGTGCCGCAAGAACGACATGATCCTGCACCTTCATCGGGCAGGCCATGGCACCTACACAAGACAGCGAAACCACGGCATTTCATTCCGAGTGATTGCCAAGTGGCTGCGACTGGCTGGTGTGGACCACATGCACACGGGCACCGCGGTGGGCAAGCTCGAGGGTGATCCCATGACGGTTCAGGGCTTCTACAACGTCTGTCGCGACACCTACACCAAGCAAGACCTCTCGCGTGGTCTCTTCTTTGATCAGGACTGGTGCGACCTGAAAAAGGTCATGCCGGTGGCCTCGGGGGGCATCCATGTGGGTCAGATGCACCAACTGGTCTCCCTTTTTGGGGATGACTGCATTCTTCAATTCGGTGGCGGAACGATCGGCCATCCCGATGGTATTCAGGCTGGTGCCATCGCGAATCGGGTGGGTCTCGAATGCATGATCAAGGCTCGCAATGAGGGCAGGGACATCATCAATGAAGGTCCGGACATTCTTCGGGCCGCCGCCAAGTGGTGCAAGCCGCTTGAGAAGGCACTCGAGACCTGGAAAGGGGTGGAGTTCAACTACACGTCGACCGACGCCCCAGATTTCGCCGCCACACCGACCGCCAGCTAATCCTCGGCCAGCCAATCGCAGGAATCAAAATGAAACGGAGCACACAATGAGAATCACGCAAGGTCAGTTCTCTTTTCTTCCAGACCTCACAGACGACGAGATTCGCAAACAGGTGGATTACGCCATCGACAAGGGTTGGGCCCTATCGGTGGAATGGACAGACGACCCGCACCCGCGCAATACCTACTGGAACATGTGGGGCAACCCGATGTTCGAGATCAAGGATGGCGCAGCCGTGCTGTTCGAGGTCAATGCCTGTCGGAAGGCCAACTCGAATGTTTATATCAAGGTCAATGCCTTCGACAACACCCGAGGGGTGGAGTCGATGTGCATGAGCTTCATCGTTCAGCGGCCGGCCCATGAGCCGGGATTTGGCCTGGTGCGGCAGGAGGCAGACAGCCGACAGATTCGGTACACCACCCACTCATATGCCACCGACAAGCCTGCGGGTGAGCGCTACTGATGAGCGTTGACCTCAAGGCCATCCTCGAGGAGTCTCAGGTCACGGAGATCCTTGATGGGCTCGACCGAGAGCTCGTGGGGCTCAAACCCGTGAAGCAGCGCATCCGAGAGATTGCGGCCTTCCTGGTGGTCTCACGGGCGAGGGCCCAGCTGGGGCTTGAGGCGGCAACACCCTCGTTGCACATGTGTTTTACCGGCAATCCTGGCACGGGCAAGACCACGGTGGCCTTGAAGATGGCGGCCATTCTTCATCGGCTGGGCTACGTTCGCAAAGGCCATGTCGTGAGTGTGACAAGAGACGATCTCGTGGGTCAGTACATCGGTCACACGGCACCCAAGACCAAAGAGGTGCTCAAGAAGGCCATGGGTGGTGTGCTGTTTATCGATGAGGCCTATTACCTCTACCGCCCAGAGAATGAGCGCGACTACGGGCAGGAGGCCATTGAGATCATGCTCCAGGTCATGGAGAACAACCGGGATGACCTGGTGGTCATTCTGGCGGGCTACAAGGACCGGATGGACACCTTCTTTCAGTCCAACCCTGGAATGAGCTCTCGCATCGCGCACCACATCGATTTCCCCGATTACCAAGACACAGAGCTGCTGGACATTGCCAAGAGCATGGTAGAGGCCATGGGTTATGGCCTCGACGACCAGGCGGCCTCTGCCCTGTCGGAATACATTTCACTGCGAAAGCAGCAGCCGCACTTCGCCAATGCGCGGTCGATCCGCAATGCCCTGGACCGCGCCCGTCTTCGCCAGGCCAATCGTGTATTCGAGTTGGCCATGGCCGGGGGTCAGCCTGTGGGGGCAGACCTACTCTCCAACATCTCCGAGGCCGACATTCGAGCCTCACGGGTTTTTGCGCAAGCCGCGGGAGACTAAGCCATGCACCTTGGACGCACCACCCTGTCGAAATTTCTCATTCAGCAACTGCGTGAGGCCCCTGAGCAACGAGACCTGGCGGCCCTGCTGGTGGACATTGCTGCGGCGGTGAAGGCCATCTCCAGCATGACCGCCAAGGGAGCCTTGGCCGGGGTGCTTGGGAGTCTGGAGTCGCAGAATGTGCAGGGGGAGACACAGAAGAAGCTCGATGTCCTCTCGGATACGGCCTTTCTGAATACCTTCGCCCATGGTGGGTTGGTGGCGGGGCTTGCCTCCGAGGAGAACGACGAGCCCATTGTGTTCGAGCAGGCCAGCAAGGCCTCGGCACCGTATCTCGCGGTCTTTGACCCGCTCGATGGCTCCAGCAACATCGATGTCAATGTATCGGTGGGGTCGATTTTCTCGGTCTTGCGTGCACCGAGTGGCCGTCTGCCCACGCAGGCAGACTTTCGCCGTCCGGGCACGGAGCAGCTCGCCGCCGGCTACGCCATCTACGGGCCGTCGACCATGCTGGTGCTCACCGTGGGCCGCGGCACCCATTGCTTCACGCTCGACCGGGAGGTCGGCAACTTCATCCTCACCCACCCGGACATTGCCATCCCAGAGGCCACGCAAGAGTTCGCCATCAACACCAGCAACGAGCGCTTCTGGGAGCCTCCCGTCCAGCGCTATGTCGAGGAGTGCAAGGCGGGCAAGACCGGCCCGAGGGGCAAGGATTTCAACATGCGTTGGATCGCCAGCATGGTGGCCGATGTTCACCGCATTCTCATGCGCGGTGGGGTCTTCATGTACCCCAGGGATACCAAGCAACCCCCCAAGCCAGGCCGACTGCGTCTTATGTACGAGGCCAACCCCATGGCCATGATCGTGGAGCAGGCTGGTGGCTCAGCCTCTACGGGGCGTGAGCGAATTCTGGACATACAGCCCGAGACCATTCACCAACGGGTGCCGGTCATTCTCGGTTCACGCGAGGAGGTGCAGCAG
>JBEARM010000089.1:0-5001 GCA_041163175.1 Pseudomonadota bacterium
GTTCGCCGCCGCCAGCAGCGCCTCCCGCATGCTGCTGTCAAAGGCCGGAATGCGCAGCGGCTGGCAGGACTTGCAGCTGTCGCAGTAGGGCCGATAGGCAAAGGCACCACTGCGACGAAAGCCCATCTGCACCAAGTCGCCGTAGACATCGGCCGTGATCAGGTGATTGGGCGTGGCCACCTGCGAGCGAGCCCTGCGGCCAGCCAGGTAACTGCACGGATAGGGCGCCGTGACATAGAACTGCAGCTGGTTGAGTGGGAGGTCGCGAAGGTCAGCCATTAGGCATCATGTCCACGAAAGACGCCCCAGTCGAGGGGCTCGGTGGCCCAGGGTGGCCCAGGCGCGTTGGTCAGTCTCGCAACACATGATTCGAATTCTGCACGCGGAATGGGGGTTGCGCCAAGTGTGGCCAGGTGAGGGGTTTCCTGCTGGCAGTCGATGAGCGGGCAGCCGTGCCGCTCGAGCCAGCGCACGAGCCCCGCCAGGCAGATCTTGGAGGCATTGGGCCTTCTGCTGAACATGCTCTCGCCAAAGACCATCTTGCCCAGGCAGACCAGGTAGAGGCCGCCCACCAGCTGGTGGCCATGCCAGAGCTCGATGCTGTGGGCCAGGCCTTGTTTGTGAAGGTCTTGATAGGCCGCCTGAATGGCCGTGGTGATCCAGGTGCCGCCGTGTTCATCGCGCGGGGCTGCGCAGCCCCGCATGACGGACTGAAAGGCCGTGTCGGACTTGAGCAGAAAGCCCTCGGCCTGGGCCTGCCGAATCGCCTGCGTGAGCGAGCGACGCTGTTTGAAGTCCTTGGTCTGAAGGACCATGCGCGGGCTGGGAGACCACCAGAGGATGGGCTCGGAGGGGCCAGACCATGGAAAGATGCCGCGAGCATAGGCCCGCTTGAGCAGATCGGCTGTGAGCTGGTCTCCCGCGCCGAGCAGCCCGTTGGCACCCATCTCTTCTGTCCAGGCAAGGTCGGACGCCGGGAAGTCGTCGTCGGGGCCGATCCAGGCGAGGCGATGCTCGGGGGATTCACTCATGGCGCCTGCTCACCAGGTGATCGACTCGTTGTGCACGCGCTGCGCCCCGCCGGCCTGATCGGCCAGGAAGAGCTCCAGGGCGCGGCGCACCGAGCGAAAGGCAAGGTCTTCCCAGGGAATGTCTTGCGGATGAAAGAGCCTGGCCTCGAGGCTCTCGGGCCCTGGTGCAAGGCCGGGGTGCTTGAGCTGTGCCCGAAAGAAGAGGTGCACCTGCTCGGCCCGTGGAATGTCGAAGACGGCAAAGAGGTCACCCACCTCGGCGCTGGCGCCTGCCTCCTCTACTGTCTCTCGCAGTGCGCCTGCCTGGGTGGATTCACCCAGCTCCATGAAGCCCGCGGGCAGTGTCCAGTAGCCCGCGCGAGGTTCAATGGCGCGGCGGCAGAGCAGCAGCTGCTCTTCCCAGGTGGGAATGGTGCCCACGATGATGCGCGGGTTGACGTAGTGGATGAGACCACAGCCCGTGCAGACATCGCGCAGCCGGTTGTCGCCCTCGGGCACCTGCTGGCTGGTCGGGGATCCACATGCGGAGCAATGGTTCATGTATACTTTCGTCTCTTCCGGCGCGGGGTGGAGCAGTCTGGCAGCTCGTCGGGCTCATAACCCGAAGGTCGTAGGTTCAAATCCTACCCCCGCTACCACCCTCTTCTTTGTAGGGTTGGCCCCGCCGAAGATCATTCCCCTGATTTGTCCTTGTCTGGCATGGCGATCTTCAAAAGATCGTCGGGCAGCCCTTTGTCTGGCTTGACGCCCAGGTCACGCATCATTTCCACCTGTCGAATCACATTGCCCGGGCCTTCCGAGAGCTGGCGCATGGCCGTCTCGTGGCTCTTGCTGGCGGCATCCAGGTTCTTGCGCACCGCGAGCATGGTCTCCACAAAGCCTCGGAATTTGTCGTAGAGCAGGGCGCCGCGGTTGGCAATCTCCACCGCATTTCGGCCCACACGTTCTTGGCGCCATAGGTATTCCACGGTGCGCAGTACAAAGAGCAGGGTGTTTGGGCTCACCAGCAGCACATGGCGGTTCCACCCTTCAAGCCACAGGCGTTCATCGTTTCCGGTGGCCAGCAAGAATGCGGGCTCTACAGGAATGAACATCATGACAAAGTCTGGGGAGCGGTCGCCATGAATGCCTTGGTAATTCTTCTTCGAGAGGCCATCCATGTGGGCACGGATGGAGGCCAGGTGCTCCTTGAGCTTGGCCTGTCGGATGGTGTCGTCGTCGCAGTTGAAGTATTCCTCGTAGGCCTTGAGTGAGACCTTGGAGTCGACGATGAGGAAGCGGTCTTCGGGGAGTTGAATGACCACATCGGGCTTGCGGGCCCGGGATTGGTCCTCTGCGGAGGCATGGGTTTGTTGAACGAAAAATTCTCGGTCTCGGGTGAGACCGGAGACCTCGAGCACCCGCTCGAGAATCACCTCGCCCCAGTCGCCCATCATTTTGTTGTCGCCCTTGAGGGCTGAGGCAAGGTTCTGCGCATCGGTGGAGATTTTCTGCTGTGCTTCGAGCAGCAGCTTGATGCGCTCGCCCAGGGCGGAGCTGTCTTTCTGGCTGGTTTCCTTGAGGCCGCTCACTTCCTTTGTGAACTGCTCGAACTGCACCTTCAGCGGCGTGAGCAGGCTGGAGAGATTTGTTTGGTTGGTTTGGGCCAGTTGCTGGGCCTGGTCTTTCAGGAGTTCTTGGGCAAAGAGCTTTGCCCGCATCTCGACCTCGGTGTTCGCAGATTCACGCTCCTGCATGCGGGCCTTGGTGGCGGCGAGCTCTTCGGCCATGGCCCGTTGGGCGGCGGACATCTTCCAGTTCACCAGGGCGGCCCCCAGGGCTGTACCCACTGCAAAGGCCAAAAGCCAGCCGACTCCCCCCGACAGAACGTCCATGTGAACCTCACTGAAATGATCCTCACAACTTTACTGCACCGCAGGGTCAGGGAGTGATCTACTTCACGGCCACCGCACGAACCAGCGCTGATGGGCCATTGTGGCCCGGCCCTTCTTGGAGGACCTGCTCATACTCGCTGCAGTCGAGGCGAGAAAAGGCAGAGAGCTCGTCTTCCAGAAGTACCTTGGTGTAGAGGTGCTCTGGGTTTGATGGCCCACCGGTTCTCAGTGCCAGTTGGGCAGGGGTGTAGCCCTGTAGCACCAGCAGGCCGCCGGGCCTAAGGGTCTGGTGGATCTGCCCCCACAGCCACCGGCGAGTGATGGGCGTTGCAAATTGAATGAAGATGGCTGCGACCACGTCGTACCGCGCAGCCTCCCAGTGCCATTCCTCGATACTGCTCCGTTGATAATCGACCTGTACGCCACAGGCCTCGGAGAGCCTGCGCGCCTTGCTCAGCCCGACCGATGAGATGTCGAAGGCGGTGACCTGATGGCCTTGCTGCGCAAGCCAAGTGCTGTTGCGCCCCTCGCCATCGGCAACACAAAGAATCGTGCTGCTGGCATGAAAGCCCTTCGCAGCATGCTGGAGAAACACATTGGGAAGCCGCCCAAAGTGGTATTCCTCGCCAGATAGCTTTTCGTTCCAGAAGGATTCGGGATCCTCAAAGGCCGTGGTGGTGGGCACAGGGTGACGCTCCAAGATGGCTTGTCTTCAACGATAGCGCGAGTTCGTTCATCACGCCTCGGTTCGGGGATTGGTAGACTCCTCCGAGGCAGCGTGCAGCGGAGTCCTCAAGGAGTAGATCCCCATGTCCAAGGTCGAGCGCGTCATCAAGATCATTCATTTGCTGCAGGACCGTGGCAGTGTCGGCAAGCAGGAGATGCTCGATAAATTCGAGGTGGCCGAGCCCACCTTCAAGCGCGACATTGCGTTCTTGCGTGACCAGTATGGGGCAGACATCCAATACGACCGGCATGAGAGGGTCTACCGCCTGGTGGACGCGGGCTCTGCCCCTGCCAAGGCTGCAGGGGCTCGGCAGGAGCTGCCAGGGCTCTGGTTTAGCCAGGATGAACTCCTCGCACTGCTCTCAGTGAGTCATTTGCTCGAGGGCCTCGGAACAGAGTCGGTGCTGGGCAAGGCGCTCGGGCCACTGCGGCAGCGCATCGAGAAGCTCATCGGCCGGGATGCAGCCGCTGGACAAATTCCCCGCCGTCTGCGGCTGCTGTCGATGGCCGCCCGTCGCATGCCGACCGAACATTTCACGAAGGTGGTCGAGGCGACCCTCAATCGCCGGCGACTTCAGATCACGTACAAGGGGCGCGCCAGGGGCGATCAGACCGAGCGGGTCATCTCGCCGCAGCGTGTCGTGCACTACCGGGACAACTGGTATGTCGATGCCTACTGCCACCTGCGCGAGCGGCTCTCGACATTCTCGATGGATGCCATCGTGGCTGCGCATTCCACTGAGGGCAAGGCTGTGGACATGGAAGAGGCAGAGCTTGATGCCGTGTTGGCCGGTGGCTACGGCATTTTTTCAGGAAGGCCCACGGGAACGGCTGTGCTTGTGTTCTCAGAGACCATCAGCCGCTGGGTCTCGGCCGAGGTGTGGCACCCAGAGCAGCAGGGCCAGTGGGTTGGGGCGCAGTGGCAGGTGAGCTTCCCCTACTCAGACACCCGAGAGCTCATCATGGACATCATGCGGTATGGGCCTGATGTGCGGGTGCTCTCGCCCGAGCCGCTCGCCAAGGCTGTGCGGGATCGTCATCGAGAGGCAGCTAGGCTTTAGGTGAGAAGAATAGAAAAGACCGACAGGTTTGCTCTGACCCAATGGATAGGGTTCCGTGTGTGTGGTTGTCAGAGAACCGTCGGTCTTGCTTAGGTAGCAGCATCTTTAGTGCCAAGGCGTTTGGCGAGCCAGGCATCTAGGACTGGCCCCACGTAGTCTTTCCCGAGCATATGCCCTCGGCCGGCATGGAGCTCGCCCCGGGCACCTGGGAGGTAATAGATGTGATTGCCCATGGACGCTGGATGTCGGCTTACCTCAGCCCGTCTCTTGTATGTTGGCCTCAGCCACCAGTTCGAGTTCGGCTGGCTT
>JBEARM010000090.1:0-4951 GCA_041163175.1 Pseudomonadota bacterium
CACCACAATCAGGTAGCCCACCTGGGTGCGGCGGGCCGTATCAAGTTCCACGTACTCCACCCGATTAAACCCAGAGGCCACCACCAAATAGTTGGCCTGCGCGACGGGCAGGGCAAAAAAAGACGAAGCCAGCAGAAGACAGACAAAAGAGAATAATGACGCCAAGAAAGCGGACGATCGGAACCGAACGCGCTCGGCAGCCGCACAGACCCGGGAGCGGGGAAGAGGAAGGGCGATAGACATGACACGCATAGGAATGGAATCGGGCGGCACCTTGGTGACTTTACCCCCGGAGGGCACCATGGCCGTCGCGACGCTGCTGGCCCTAGCCTTGCTCGCCTGGCCCAGGCCCGGCGACGCCCAGCTGCCCGGGCAAGAGGAGGCGCCACCGCCTCCGACCAACTGCGCCGTCAGCGGCTTCCGGGCCGCCGTAACAGACGCACCCGAGGGCGAGCGCAATGCCAAGGCACTCGAATGGCTGGCCCAGGAGGGGCCCAAATGCAGCCTGGACCGCTGGATTCTGATTCGGAACAACCGCAATCAATGGATGGGCACGGCAGACTCCGCCAAACTGGCGGGCGTGATCGATTCGAAAGTGGAGGAACTGGCACGGGAGGATGCCGGCGTGATCAACAACCTATTCACCTCCCCGCCACCGCCTGCGCCCAAGCAGGAGTAAGGGGGACTAATTGTCTTTGGAGGTGAAGTAGTCGTAGGCCGCCAAAATGAGCCCCAACAGCAGGATGAGGGTGATGTCGATCTGCGGGATTTTAAGCACGTAAGGCGTGAAGAAGGCCACCAGCAGAATGAGGCCAACCAGCCCCGTGTAACGCTCTATGGGTTTCATCCTTGGTTCCTCCTTAGGAATTCGCTAACAAGCCAGCGGCCAGCCTGTAACAGGCGAGCATCGTATTTGCGGCGACCCACCATCTGCACACCTAATGGCAGGCCGTCTGACAGATTCATCAGCGGCAGGCTCAGCGCCGGCAGACCGGCGAAACTCCAGACCGTCGACATGATCGGGTCTCCGGTCGAGCTAAGTCCCGTGGGCGCAGTGCCCAGGGCTGCCGGGCAGAGAATGGCGTCGAAATCGAGGAAATACTCATCGAATGCACTGGCCACATGCGCCATTCGATCCTTTGCGATGAGGTGCTCCATCATGGGCGTGGCCATGCCCCGCTCCACGCGATCGCGCAAGGCCGGGCTCAAAAGCTCTCGATGGTGATTCCATTCCCGTTGAAGGCAGAATGCCAACTCGGGCTCATTGATGGCCCGATGCCAGTCCACAGCCTGGGCAACGATGTCTGGAACCGCAGCATGCTGAACGCAGCCTTCGAGGTGTTCCACAAATGCCTCGTAGGCTTCGCGGGCCTCCGGACTGACCTGATCCCACCATGGCGTCTTCACAAAACAGAACCGCGGAGGCAAGGGGGGCTCTGAGACAGCCACCTCTGCCAGCCGCATTGCGGCCTGGCCCATGGTGGAGGGGTCCAGGCCATCGTGCCCGACCATCGCCTCAGTCACCATGGCGATGTCGTCGATGTTTCGTGCAAAAACGCCAATCTGATCGAGGCTCGGAGACTGCTCGAGCACCCCGGTGCGGGGAATCAACCCCATGGAGGGCTTAAAGCCATAGACACCGCAGTAGGAGGCGGGCCGAATGACCGACCCGTTCGTCTGGCTGCCAATGGCCACCGGCACCATGCCAGCTGCCACTGCGGCCGCCGAGCCGCTCGAGGACCCCCCGGGCGTGTGCTCGAGGTTGTGCGGATTGCGTGTGGGCCCAGGAACAAAGGTGGCGAATTCGGTGGTGACCGTCTTCCCCATGACGACCGCTCCAGCAGCACGAAGCCGCCGGACCAGCGTGGCATCGGCCAAGGGATAACGACCCTTGTGGATCTGGCTTCCGTACTCGGTGGGGAAGTCTTCGGTGTCGATGATGTCCTTGACCCCAATGGGCATGCCAAAGAGGGCCCCAGGCACTTGACCCGTTATTTTGACCTGATGGAGATCGTCCGCCTGCATGGCCACCACACGGGGATCGGTGTGGGCAAACGCCTGGACCTGCTCATCGGCCTTGCTGACAAAAGAAGAGGCCTGTTCAAAAAAGTCGGCCACGCCCATGCCACCCGAGACCAGAAGGTCTCGGACCTCGAGCCCGGTCAGTTCATGCAGGGGGCGATCCGTGGCCTCTGGCATTAAAGGGCCTTGAAGATGTTGGGGTCGACCACGGATTCATCAGTTGGGTCGTACTCGATCTCGGTCGGCTGATTGAAGAAGTGGTCTGGCAGATACGTGACCATGCTCGGATAGATGTAGGTGAGTGCAAGGGTGAGGATCACCATGCCCACAAACGGCATGCAGCCCTTGAAGATCGTGACCAGCTGCAGGCTATTCGGAGCCACCCCCTTAAGGTAATAGGCGGACATCGCCATGGGCGGCGTTAGGAAGGAGGTTTGCAGATTAATGGCAATGAGAATGCCAAACAGGATGGGATCAACACCGTACAGGGGCAGCAATGGCAGGAAGATGGGAACAAAGATGATGATGATCTCGCTCCACTCAAGCGGCCAGCCCAGAATGAAAATGATCAACTGGGCCAGCAGCAGAAACTGCACCGGGGTGAGGTCCATGGCCAGCAGCACATCCTTGACGATGTGCTCACCGCCCAGATACGAGAACACCGACGAAAACGTGGCTGCCCCCACGAACAAGAAGCAGACCATGGCCGAGGTGCGGGCCGTGAGATACACGGCCTCACGAAGACGATCCCAGGTGAAGGCGCGATAGATCACTGCCAGGATGATGCCGCCCAGTGCGCCCATGGCAGCAGCCTCGCTGGGGGTGGCCAGGCCGAACAGAATGGAACCCAACACCGCCATGATCAGCGCCGCAAGGGGCACGAAGGCCTGAAACACCAGCACGACGCTCTTCCAAACGCCGTACTCACCACCGTCTTTCAGTTTCGGGCACAGCGATGGATTGATCGTGGCCCGCGTGATCACGTAGACCACATAAAGGCCAGCGAGCACAAACCCTGGGATGAGAGCAGCCGCATAGAGCTTGACCACCGACACACTGGCCGTGGCCGCATAGACGATGAGCAGAATGGACGGGGGGATGAGAATGCCGAGCGTGCCCCCGGCGGTGATCACCCCGCTTGAGAGCTTCTCATCGTAGCCCGCCTTGAGCATGGCCGGCAGTGCAATGAGGCCCATGAGGGTGACGACTGCACCCACGATGCCTGTGGCTGTGGCAAACAGGGCACAGGTGACCAAGGCCGCCACTGCCATGGAGCCGGGTAGGAAACGCAGGCCCACCTGCAGCGAATGGAAGAGCCGGTCGAGAATGTTGGCCCGCTCAATGATGTAGCCCATGAACAAAAAAAGCGGAATGGAGATGAGCACATCGTTGTTCATCACGCTGAAGGTGTTCTGCGTGAAAAGGTAGAAGATGCGGTTGTCCCAGAAGGCTTGGTCTGCCACGAAGTAGGCGTAGTACCCAAACCCAATGCCCATGGCCATGAGCGTGAAGGCGATTGGAAAGCCGAGGAAAATTACACAAATAAACAGCCCCAGCATCACCAGGGCTACGACCGGATCACTCATGATGGGGCTTTCTCAGCATGTTGTTTCATCAGGACATCCTCCAGTTCCTCGACGTCTCCCCCACGAGGCAGCCAGGCGCCGGTTCGGATGCAAATTAGACAGCGCATGACCTCGGCAATGCCAGCGATGAGAAGGGTCAGACCAGCGACAAAGATGACAAGTTTCAGAGGCCAGACAGGAATGCCAGCGGGGCTGTTCACGCTGCCCTCGAGAATGCTGGCCGACTGAAACGAATACTGCGCCCCGGTGAAGACCATGGCAAAGACGGCCGGGAAGAAGAAGACAATGTAGAGCGTGAGGTCCACGCGGGCCTGGGTGCGGGGCGCCCACTTCCGATAAATGAAGTCTCCCCGGACATGCGAGCCACGCGACATGGCGTAGGCCCCGGACATCATGAAGAGCGCACCGTAAAGCATGTAGCTCATGTCAAAGGCCCAGACCGTCGGTGCGGTGAGGACATACCGCATGAAGACCTCGAAGCAAGTACTGGCGGTGAGAACCAGAACACACCAGGCAAAGCTGTGCCCGATCGACTTGTTTAAGGCGTCAATGACTTGGATCCACTTGATCATGGGAACGCATTCCTAGAAATGAGGGGGCCAGGTAAAGAAAAGAGCTGCCGGGTTTCAACCGCAGCAGCTCTTCTCGGGATCGCACTAAACTAGCGCGGCAACTTCACTTTTTGCACATGCTCATAGGCCAGCTTGTAATCGGCCTCATTGGTGAAGTGGTAGAAGCCAACGCGACGCGACCAGGCCTTCACGGAGTCGTTGATCTCCTTAAACATGTCGACCTCCTTCTCAAGCTTGGCGGTGACCTTGTCCCAGGCCGCCAACTGGCCCTTGTAGACGTCCTGCGTGGTGCGCGAGACCTGCACCTTGTGCTTGGTGATCAACTCCTGGAGGTCCTTGGAGTACTGGTCGTGGGCCAGCGCCGTGGAGGCCAAGGAGGCAGCCTCTGCAGCGTACTTCAGGATGGCCTTCAGGTCTGCGGGCAGGGCGTCGTACTTGGCCTTGTTGAAGATGATTTCGAAGAACTCTTGGGCCTGGTGGTAGGAGCCCATCGAGTAGTACTTGGCCACGTCTTGGGCACCAAAGCGCATGTCTTCGGTGGGGTTGTTGAACTCGAAGGCATCAATCACACCACGCTGCATGGCGGGAACGATCTCGCCACCAGGCAGTTGGGCCACGGCCATGCCCATTTCCTGGAGCATGTCAGCAGCCAAGCCCACGGTGCGGTACTTGAAGCCCTTGAGGTCTGCAGCCTTCTTGGGAGGGGCCTTCTTGAACCAGCCCAGGGGCTGCGAGGGCATGGGGAAGGAGAAGAATCCCACCACATTCAGG
>JBEARM010000091.1:0-4859 GCA_041163175.1 Pseudomonadota bacterium
GCAGCGCCCACCTGAATGACTTTATTGATGGGAAGAAGACCAAGCATGAATCGGATCTCACTATTGGCCGGCAAGCTCTCGGCCGGCGTGTTGGCAGCATCCCTCTCGGCAACAGCCCTGGCCAACGACATGACCACGCGCTACAACCTGCGTGTCCCGGCCTCCGAAATGGCGGAAAACCTCTACACCCTCCACAACTTTTTGCTGGTGGTCTGCGTTCTCATTTGCGTGGCCGTCTTTGGGGTGATGTTCTATTCCATCTATGCGCATCGCAAGTCCAAAGGCCACCAACCTGCCGACTTTCATGAGAGCACCTCTTTGGAGATTGCCTGGACCGTGGTGCCCTTCCTCATCGTTGTGGTCATCGGCGTCTATGCCACCCCCATCGTGATGGCCCAGAAAGACACCACCAACGCCGACATCACCGTGAAGGCCACCGGCTACCAGTGGAAGTGGGGCTACGACTACCTCAAGGGCGAGGGCCAAGGCATTGCCTTTTACTCCACCCTGACCACGCCTTACGAGCAGCGCATCAACGAGCAGGCCAAGACCCTCAACTACCTTTCAGAGGTGGACAACCCCCTGGTCGTGCCCGTGGGCAAAAAGATTCGTGTGGTCACCACGGCCAATGACGTGATTCATGCTTGGATGGTGCCGGCCTTCGGCGTGAAGCAAGACGCCATCCCCGGTTTCGTGCGAGACACTTGGTTCAAGGCGGAGAAGGTCGGAACCTACAATGGCCACTGCGCCGAACTGTGTGGCAAAGACCACGCCTTCATGCCGATCGTGGTGAGGGTGGTGACGGCCGAGGAGTACACGGCCTGGGTCAATGAACAGAAGTCGAAATCTGCAGCGGTTTCCGGTGCAGCCCTGGCAAAAGCCGAGTAAGGAGAGCAAGCGATGAGTGCAGTTCTGGACCCCCACGGCCACTCGGCCGACGACCACGCCCACGATCACCCGCATGGGCTGAGCCGCTGGCTATTTGCCACAAACCACAAGGACATCGGCACCCTGTACCTGTGGTTCAGCTTCTCGATGCTGATGATCGGCGGCATTCTCGCCCTGGGCATCCGGGCCGAGTTGTTCCAGCCGGGCCTTCAAATGATCCAGCCCGAGCTCTTTAACCAGCTCACCACCATGCACGGCCTGATCATGGTCTTCGGCGCGATCATGCCGGCCTTCGTGGGCTTCGCAAACTGGATGGTCCCGCTGCAGATTGGCGCGGCCGACATGGCCTTCGCGCGGATGAACAACTTTAGCTTCTGGCTGATGATTCCTGCGGCCATTCTGCTGGTGGCCTCCTTCTTCGTGCCGGGCGGCGCCACTGCCGCTGGATGGACGCTCTACGCGCCCCTGACCTCACAGATGGGGGTCGGCATGGACATGGCCATTTTTGCCATGCATCTGCTGGGCGCCTCGTCCATCATGGGCTCGATCAACATCATCACGACCATCCTGAACATGCGGGCCCCGGGCATGACCCTCATGAAAATGCCCATGTTCGTCTGGACCTGGCTGATCACGGCCTACCTGCTGATTGCCGTGATGCCAGTGCTTGCAGGGGCCATCACCATGACCCTCACGGATCGTCACTTCGGTACGAACTTCTTCAATGCGGCCGCTGGCGGCGACCCCGTCATGTACCAGCACATCTTCTGGTTCTTCGGGCACCCCGAGGTCTACATCATGATTCTCCCGGCCTTTGGCATCGTCTCGGAGATCATCCCCACCTTCTCCCGCAAGGCCCTCTTTGGCTACAGCTCCATGGTTTATGCCACGGCCTCCATTGCCATTCTGTCTTTCGTGGTCTGGGCCCACCACATGTTCACCACGGGCATGCCGCTCACGGGGCAACTCTTCTTCATGTACGCCACCATGCTGATTGCCGTGCCCACGGGCGTGAAAATCTTCAACTGGCTGGCCACGATGTGGCGTGGCTCGATGACCTTCGAGACCCCAATGCTCTTTGCGATCGGCTTCATCATCGTCTTCACGATCGGTGGCCTGACCGGCATCATCCTCTCGGTGGCCCCGCTCGACATCCAACTGCATGACACCTACTACGTGGTGGCTCACTTCCACTACGTGCTGGTGGCTGGATCGCTGTTTGCGCTCTTTGCCGGCGTGTACTACTGGCTGCCCAAGTGGACTGGCCACATGTACGACGAGACATTGGGTAAGGCCCACTTCTGGCTCTCGATGATCTTCTTCAACATCACCTTCTTCCCCATGCACTTCCTGGGATTGGCCGGCATGCCCCGTCGCTATTCCGACTACCCCATGCAGTTTGCCGACTTCAACGCAGTGGCCTCTGTGGGTGCCTTCGGCTTTGGCCTCAGCCAACTCTTGCTGCTCTATGTCGTGATCAAGTGCATCAAGGGAGGCCCCAAGGCCGCTGACAACCCATGGGGCGCCTCGGGTGGTTTGGAGTGGAGCGTGCCCTCGCCCGCGCCGTTCCACACCTTCGAAACGCCCCCCGTGGTGAAGTAAGGCGGCTGCGCAGCGTGTCTTCTAACCGTCAGCCCGCGAACCTGCGCCTGGCCCTGATTCTTTTGTCAGTGGCTGGCGTATTCTTCCTGGGCATTGTCCTGAAGTTCATCTTCTTTCCGACCCACTGACCGCGATGCAAGCAGACCGACCTGACAACACCCGCATGATGGGCAAGCTGCTCATGGTGACGGTTCTGATGTTTGCCTTCGGTTTTGCCTTGGTGCCTTTCTACGAAAAAATCTGTGAGGTCACCGGCATCAACATCCTGAGTTCCAAAGAGAAGCTCGACTATGCCGAGGCCAAGCGCTTCGCCGAGAACACCCAGGTTGACTACAGCCGAAAGGTCTCTGTGGAGTTCGATGCCAATTCGCACGGCACCTGGACCTTCAAGCCGCGTAACAATGTGGTCGAAGTGCACCCTGGTGAACTGGTCACTGTGATCTACGAGATCAAGAACCACGAGTCGAGAGACATTTCCGGTCAGGCCATTCCCAGTTATGCCCCCAAGCAGTCCGCAGCGCACTTCAAGAAACTCGAGTGTTTTTGCTTCGAACAGCAGGTGCTAAAGGCTGGCGAGACCCGTGAGTTCCCGGTGGTCTTTGTGGTGGCCCCGGAGCTGCCCGACGGCATACGGAACATCACCCTGAGCTACACATTCTTTGAGGTGGGCATCCCAACGGCGCAGGCGCCGTTGTCCACGATGGTGCGCTAGCTTGGCCTCGCTCGACGAACTCAAGGTGGCGACCCAGCGTCGCGGAAGCTTTCGTCAGACTCTGAGCGCTGTGCTTTGGTCGTTCTTTGGCGTCCGAAAGGGCTCAGCCCACGATGCCGACATGGCGAGCCTCAACCCGGTGCACGTCATCCTGGTGGGCCTGCTGGCAGGTTTGATATTTGTATTGAGCTTGGTGATACTGGTCCGCGCCATTACCACCTGATGAGATGAAAGGGAGTCAGTCATGAGTGCAGCAACCCACGGGGCCGCCCCGTATTATTTTGTTCCCGAGCCCAGCAAATGGCCGCTCGTTGGATCGATCGCCATGTTCTTTTTCATGGTGGGTCTGTCCGGCCTCATCAATGAAGCCTCCTACGGCAGCTACAGCCTCGCCCTCGGGTTTGCCATTCTCATTTACATGTTTGTGGGCTGGTTTGCCAATGTCATTCACGAATCCGAGACTGGCCAGTACAACCATCGCGTAGATGCAAGCTTTCGCTGGAGCATGGGCTGGTTCATCTTCAGTGAGGTCATGTTCTTTGCCGGTTTCTTTGGAGCCCTGTTCTATGCCCGGGTCATTTCCATGCCCTGGCTTGGCGATCTCGACCACAAGGCCTTTCTCTGGCCAGATTTTGTGGCCCAGTGGCCCAATGCGGGGCCTGCTGGCATGGTCGAGTCCTTTCAGACCATGGGCCCTTTCTGGATTCCAACAATCAATACGGCTCTGCTGCTGACGTCTGGCGTGACCCTCACCATCGCCCACCATGCCCTTCGTGAGAACCATCGGGAGAAGGTTTTGGTCTGGCTGGGTGCCACGGTGCTGCTTGGGGCCATCTTCATGGGCTTCCAGGCCTACGAGTACATGCACGCCTACTCCGACCTGAACCTCAAGCTGTCCTCCGGCATTTTTGGATCGACCTTCTACATGCTCACCGGCTTTCATGGCTTTCACGTGACGGTTGGGGCCATCATGCTGCTGGTTGTCTGGTTCCGGGTGCTCAAGGGGCACTTCAAGCCAGAGAGCCATTTCGCCTTCGAAGGCGCCGCCTGGTACTGGCACTTCGTGGATGTCGTGTGGCTTGGTCTTTACGTGGTGGTGTACTGGATGTAAGTTCGGCTGGGCGGGCCGCTGGTAGGTCCGCACCAAGAGAAGGCCACCATCCGGTGGCCTTTTTCATCAGAAGCGATGCTGGGAGGCCTCGATCCAGCCAAGCTGATGGCTGATCAGGATGCAGACAAAGAGGGCGATGGAGAGACCCACCCGAATGGCCAGGGCTTTGACGGTCTTGTTGCTCTGGCCCTTGTCACGCATCAGGTAAAAGAGCGCGGAGCCCAAGCTTCCGATGATGCCCAAGAAGGCCAGGGCGATGAAGAGTTTAGACATGGAGTTCCATCTTAATGGGAATCACGGCGACAAAGGCACCACAGGGATTTGGCCCTGCGAGTTGGCTGTGTCTGGCTCTGGCTGTGCTCACGCTGGCGCTCGGACTATGGCAGTGGGACCGCAGCCTTGAAAAGACCGCGCTCGCGGCCCGTGTGTCGGAGTCTCGGGCGGCGTCGGCCACGCCATTCTTCCCTGGCCAGGCGCAAGATGCCTTTTCAAGGGCCGCCACACAAGACCTTGACCGTCGCCTGGCCACACTCGTGGGCCGTTGGC
>JBEARM010000092.1:0-4602 GCA_041163175.1 Pseudomonadota bacterium
GCCTGCACCCGTGTTCCTCGGTAGAGCTCGGGCTCAAAGGGAAAGAGGCAAAAGAGATGGTCTACCGACTGGGCAATCGCATGGAGCCGCTCGGGACGCCAGGCCCAGATGGTGGGGCTGATGAAATGCACCGTGGTCACGCCCATGGCTCGCAGCTGACGCTCCACACCCAGGTTGAAATCCGGCGCATCCACGCCCATGAAAACCCTCGGTGGTGATGCCCGTAGCCGCGCCAACAATTGGCGTCGGATGGCCAAGATCGCTGGCAGCCTCGAGAGGGCCTCCACGTAGCCTCGCACCGCCAGGGCCTCGGCAGGCGCCCAGCAGTCCATGCCCAAGGCCTTCAACCGAGGCCCACCGATGCCCTCAAGCCCAAGCCCCCGGGCCACGAGCCCCTCCAGAGATGCTGCTGCGATCAGATCGCCGGAGGCCTCACCCGCCACCAAGGCCAGACGAACGTCCTGCAAGCTATCGGACAATCCCGCGACCTTGCGTGTCCAGGAAGGAAATCAGGGGGCCCAGCGCCAAGGCGTCGGCCTCGGGGGAGCCCGAGCAATCGGCTTGAATGGCCTCTAGTGCCTCGGCAAGGCCAAGCCCCGATTTGTAGAGCAATTTGTAGGCGCGGCGCAGCGCCCGCACGGCACCCTCCGAGAATCCGCGGCGCTTGAGCCCCTCGGTGTTGATGCCGTGGGGTGATGCGGGATTGCCATTGGCCATGACGTAGGGTGGGAGGTCCTGGAGCAGCGTGGTGCCAGCACCCGTCATGGCATGGGCACCGATGCGCACAAACTGGTGCACACCCGTGATGCCACCGATGATGGCCCAGTCGCCCACCTGCACATGGCCAGCCAACTGCACCGCGTTGGCCATGATGGTGTTGGAGCCCACCTGGCAGTCGTGGGCAATGTGCACATAGGCCATGATCCAGTTGTGGTCGCCAATGCGGGTGACGCCGCCGTCTTGGACGGTGCCCAGGTTCACGGTCACGCACTCTCGAAAGGTGTTGTGGGCCCCGATCTCGAGCCGCGTGGGCTCACCCTTGTACTTCTTGTCCTGCGGTGGATTGCCAATCACCGCATGGGAGAACACCTCATTGAATGGGCCAAGCACCGCGCCACCGAGCACCTGGCCATGGGCATGGATCCGGCAGCCTTCACCCAGCACCACCCCCGGGCCCACGATGGCGAAGGGTCCCACCTCCACACCTGGGCCCAACTGCGCCGTCGAATCCACGATGGCGCTGGGGTGGATCAGACTCATTGCGCGGCCTCTTTCGGAACCTCTCGCAGCGCGCACATGAGATCAGCCTCGGCCGCCACCTGACCTTCAACCAAGGCCTGCGCCTTGTACTTCCAGATGCCGCGGGCATGGCGCTCAATGGACACATGCAGGTGCAATGCATCTCCCGGCACCACCGGGCGCTTGAAGCGGGCATTGTCGATGCCCACAAAAAAGTAAACGGATTCCGCATCGGCCTTGTTGCCCATCGTCTTGAAGGACAAGATTCCCGCCGCCTGGGCCAGGGCCTCGATGATCAGCACGCCCGGCATGACCTGGTAATGCGGGAAGTGCCCGTTGAAGAACTCCTCATTGATGGTCACGTTCTTCAAGGCCTCGATGCGCTCACCCGGGGTGATCGAGAGCACACGGTCGACCAAGAGGAATGGATACCGGTGGGGGAGCGTGTCGAGGATTTGTCGGATGTCCATCTCAGTGGCTTTCGGTTGGATCGTCGCCTTCGGGGCGACGGGTGGATTGAATGGCGGATCGAAGGGCGGGCAGCCTGCGAATGAGCGCAGCCGAGCGTTGCCAGTCGCGCTCGGGCTGCAGCGGCATGATGCCAACATATTTCCCTGGTGTGGTGATGCTCGACATGACGAGGCTCATGGGGCCGATGATGCTGCCCTCGGCAATCTCAAGGTGGCCCAGCACACCAGCCGCCCCGCCAATTTGGCAGTGCGCGCCGATCTTCGCGCTCCCAGCGATCCCGACACAGCCTGCAATGGCGGTGTGGTCGCCGATCTCCACGTTGTGGGCAATCTGAATCAGGTTGTCGAGCTTCACCCCATGGCCAATGCGCGTGGGCGCCAGGGTTCCGGCATCGATCACCGTATTGGCGCCCACCTCGACATCGTTGCCGAGCACGACCCCACCCACCTGCGGAATCTTCACCCAGTGCCGCTCGGGCGTGGGCGCAAAGCCAAAGCCCTCAGACCCCAGAATGGCTCCAGACTGCAGCACTGCCCGCTCGCCGATCTCCACCCCCGCAGCAATGGTCACGCGCGGATGCAGCACGCTGGCGGCACCGATCCGAGCGCCTCGACCGATAAAGCTCAGTGCACCCACATCGGTGTCATCGCCGACCCAGGCATCGTCCTCCACCACCACACCCGCACCGATGCGAACGCGCTGGCCCAGATGGGCACGGTCTGACACGTTTGCAGAGGGATGAATGCTCGTGGCAGGAACATCGGCCGCTCGCTGCAAGGCCATGAGGTGGCCCGCCGCCCGGGCGAAATACAAGTAAGGGTCGTCTGTGAGGATCAGGGTCTGAAAGGAATGTTGGGCAGGCCGATCCTCGGGCCGAAGAACGACAAGGCCCGCACGACAAGACGCCAGCTGCGGGCGCAGTCGGCTGTGGGCCAGGAAAGTGGCGTCCTCGGGGCACGCAGATGAGAGGGGCGCAAAGCGACTGACCCAATGGTCTGGGTTGCCCTCGAGCCTGCCCCCAATGGCGGCAACCAGAGCGGCTGCCGAAACCCCTACAGGCTTACTTGGCGCCTGCCGGTCCATTCAAAACCCGAATGACCTTCTCTGTGATGTCGATGCCGGGTGAGGCGTAGACCGCCTCTTGAAAGATGATGTCGTACTTCTCCGCCTCAGCGATCTGTCGAATCGCCCGGTTCGCCCGCTCCACCACCGCAGCGAGCTCCTCGTTCCGACGCTGGTTCAGGTCCTCACGGAACTCCCGCTGACGACGCTGGAGGTCGCGCTCCATGTCGGCGATCTCGCGCTGGCGCTTGCCACGCTCGGCCTCGGCCATGACGGGGGCATCACGCTCGAGCTTCTCAGACAGGCCACGCAGCTTGGTGGCCAGGTCTTGGACTTCTTTTTCACGCTTGGCAAACTCCGTCTCGAGCTTTTTCTGAGCAGCCTTTGCTGGCGAGGAATCGCGCAGGATGCGCTCCGTGCTCACAAAGCCCACCTTGACGTTGGCCGCCACCGCCACAGGCGCAAGGCTGAGGACGAGTGCCGAGACCAGGCCGACAAGGCCAAGGCGACGAAGGAATTCGAACGATTTCAAGGACATCCACATACCTTTCTGTCGAAATGATGACCAGTGTCTCACAGGCGTCAGGCCGTCGCTCAGAAGCCGGTTCCGATCTGGAACTGCAGCCGCTGGGTGCGGTCGTTCGTTTCCTTGCGAATGGCGTTGCCCATGCTGAGCTTGAGCGGCCCTACCGGCGAGAGCCAGCTCAGGCCAGCACCCACCGAGGCTCGAACAGACCCGTTGTCAGACACATTCTCGCCCCAGACATTGCCCATGTCGAAATAGGTGAAGAGCCGGATCGTTCGATCTTGGGCCATGCCGGGCAGCGGGAACAGCAGCTCGTTGTTGATGACCAGGCGTCGATTACCACCCAAGGCTGTGGCGTTGTCGGTGCCGCCCTTGGGACCAATCGTGCTGCTCGCAAAGGCCCGAACCGAGCCAATGCCACCCGCGTAGAAATTCTTCGTGGCGGGGTAGTCGTCGCCCCCGAGGCCAATGCCGTAACCCAGCTCCGTATTGATGGCGTAGGTGATCGACTTGGTAATGGGTTTGAACCACTGATGGCCGTACGTCAGGCGCAGGTACTCGAGGTCTCCAACCGGCGTGGCGTAGTCGGCATTGAAATATTGAAAACGACCTGTGCTCGGGGCAATGCCAGAGTCTCGCGAGTCGCGTGACCACCCCAGCGTGGCGAGATACGCCGTGGCAGAGTTGCCATGAGCTGCCGTAAAGGACGTCCAGTTGGGCAAATTGGTGAGCGTTCCAGAGACCTCTGAGCGTTCGGCTGCAGCACCCACGAAAATTCGATCCTCCTCGGTATACGGGATGCCAAAACGAAGGCCCAGGCCCGTGGACTTGATCGTGTAGGCCCCGAGACTATTCACCTCATCTGCATCGAAGGTACGGGTATAGAGGTCGAAGGATCGGCTCACACCATCGTCTGTCCAGTAGGGATCGACATGCGTGAAGGCAAAGGTCCTGTTGACCTTACTCGTGTTGACCTCAAAGGACACATTGGTGCCCGTTCCCAAGAAATTCTGCTGACTGATCGAGCCCGAGAGCACAAGCTTGTCGGAACTGGAGAAACCCACGCCAAAGGTCAGGCTGCCAAGTGGCCGCTCCTCCACCCGCACGTTGACATCCACCTGGTCGCCGGCGCCGGTCACGGCCTCGGTGTCTACATCCACGCTCTTGAAATAGCCCAAGCGATCCACGCGGTTGCGAGACAGCCGAATGCGCTCACTGTCGTACCAGGAGGCCTCGAACTGACGCATCTCACGACGAATCACCTCATCGCGGGTTTTGGCATTGCCACTGATATTGATGCGCCG
>JBEARM010000093.1:0-4596 GCA_041163175.1 Pseudomonadota bacterium
AGTGACGCAGCCGGTGCTGCTCATCAAGGCGGGGCAGAGCGATGTGGTGGATGACCAAGCCATCGAGGCCACACGTCGATGCAACCCACTGGGTGAGACTCTGGTGGTGCCGGAGGCTCGCCACCCTGCACCTTATGACGCGCAGGTCTGTCAGGCCATCCGGCGCTTTGTGGGCGCCATCACGGTCTGACACATCCCGGGATGGTCTAGCCTTTCTTGTCCGCAGCCGGTGCAGGTGCTGGCGAGGGTGCTGACCCCGCTGCAGGGGCAGGCGCTGCTGCGGGTGTGGCCCCACCATTGCCGGGCGCAGCAGACGCAGCCGCCCCGGGCGCTGCGGGAGCAGCCTCGGCTGCCGGAGCAGCTGCGGGCTCCGGTGCAGGCCGCAGCTTGGCGCACTCACTGAGCATCTCGACCTGCCCACCGGCAGCACGAATGCCCGCCTGTGCCGCACAGGTGGCGGCCAAGCGGCTTGGGAGGTCGGTCATCTTCAGGGCTCTGTCGAAGGCCTCGGCCACGGAGGGATCTTGCGGGCCTTTGACCATCAGCCGCAGGGCACCCAGGCCTAAGAGGCGCTCGGTACTGGGCTCTTTAGAGCCGCGCACAATGGCCTCCATGTCTGACAAGACCTGGCCGCCGGCCAGGGCTTCACGGGCCGCATCGAACTGCTTTTCCTTGGAGAGCAGGCTCTCCATTCGAGAGAGGCCCTCGAGCTGCTGGCGCTGAGAGGCGGTTTCGGCCCGAAGCTGCTCCACCTCTGTGCTCAATTCAGTGGCCGTCTGCCACTGCAGGAAGGCAAAGCCGCCGGCACCGGCAGCAGCCAGGAAAAGCACGACAATGATGATGATGAACTTCTTCATACCTGCGTCTCGATCCGTTTCATGAACGACACCAACTTAGCACGAACTGATGCTGGCAGCCGCGCACCGCTCATCCTGATGCAGGGTGTGACCAAGCGGCTCGGCCGGCACACAGCCCTCTGCGGCCTCGACCTGGCACTCTTTCCAGGCGAATGCCTTGGCATCATCGGCCCCAACGGCGCTGGCAAGACAACCACCACCCGCATTCTGCTCGGCCTGCTCACTGCAGACGCCGGCCAGGTGACCGCATTCGGCCTTGCGCAGCCCACCCATGCCCGGCGCGTTCGCAAACGCCTCGGCGTTGTGGGTCAATTCGACACCCTCGACCCAGACTTTAATTGTCGGGAAAACATCCTGACCTATGGCCGTTACTTTGGCCTTTCCGATGCCGCGATTGAAAAACAGATTCCCGACCTGCTTGCCTTTGCCGAACTCACACACAAGGCATATGCCCGCATTGACGAGCTCTCCGGCGGCATGAAGCGACGACTGAGCCTGGCCCGCTCACTTGTCAACGACCCCGATGTCCTCATCCTCGATGAGCCCACCACCGGCCTGGACCCACAAGCACGTCATGTCATGTGGGAGCGACTCGGCGCCCTCCGAAAACGTGGCAAGGCCATCATTCTCACCACCCATTTTATGGAGGAGGCCGAGCGACTCTGCGACCGGGTTATGGTGATGGACCACGGGCAGAAGATTGCCGAGGGCTCACCGAAGGCCTTGATTGCGGCGGAGGTTGAGCCGCACGTGGTGGAGGTGCAAGGCCTTCAAACGGATACAGAACGTGCAGACATCTCCATGCATGCAGAGCGCGTGGAGGTGAGTGGGGAGAGCACCTTCTTTTATTCGAGGGCCCCTCACGCTCTGCTACAGGCACTTGAGGCCAAGCCAGGGCTACGGGTCTTGCACCGACCCGCCGACCTCGAGGATGTCTTTCTGAAGTTCACAGGCCGAGAGATTCGGGAGGCCGCATGAGTTCACTCTCCGTCCTGGCCGCCCGATGGGGCTGGGTGCCGGTCTTCCAGCGCAACCTGCTGGTCTGGCGAAAGCTCTTTGTCCCAAGCCTGATTGGCAATATTGCCGAACCACTCTTTGTGCTGGTCGCATTCGGCTTTGGTGTTGGAGGGCTCATTGGTGCCGTGGACTACAACGGGCAGGCCATCCCTTACCTGTTGTTCCTGGCCAGCGGCTCGATCTGCGCAAGCACCATGACTGCGGCGAGCTTTGAAGGGCTCTACTCCGCCTACTCTCGGATGGGGCCACAGCGCACCTGGGAGGGCATTCTCAACGCCCCAATTGGCCTGCGCGACATTGTGCTGGCCGAGGCCATCTGGGCGGGATTTAAGTCGCTCTTTACGGCCACGGCCATCCTCCTGGTCATGGTGGTGCTCGGCATCTCAACGGCCCCGAGCCTGCTGCTGGCCTGGCCACTCATGCTCTTCATCGGTCTGGTCTTTGCCGCCATGGCGTTGGTCTTCAATGCCCTGGCCCGGGGCTACGACTTTTTCACCTACTACATCACCCTCTTCCTGACGCCGATGACGTTTTTATCTGGGGTCTATTTCCCCCGGGAGCAGCTACCCCCCTTTTTGTGGGCATTGTCGGAATGGCTGCCGCTCACGGCGGCGGTCTCCTTGGTGCGACCGCTCTTCATGGGCGAGTGGCCAACAGCGGTGCTGTCTAACCTTGGGCTCTTGACACTCTATGGCCTTGGAAGCTTCTTTCTGGCCCTGCGGCTCACCGAGCGGCGTTTCGGAATTCGTTGAGCTCGGTTAGGATGTGGACATGAGACCAACCGTTCTCGCCAGCATTGCAGCGCTTCTTCTCTGCCAGGCCCCGAGCCTTCACGCCCAGGTCACCTATCGTTTCATTGGTGAAGAGCCTGTTCGCGTCAAGCACTTCCTAGACATCGACCGCATCGATGTTCGGGGCGATGTCCGCAGCTTCTGGCGCCTGACCAACCTCATTGAACGAAACAAGATCGGCGCCCTCTCGCTGCGGTCTCGTATGGAAATCGAATGCAAGGGTCGCCGCGCCCGAACCATCTTTGCCATTCACTATCAGGGCACCGCTGCTGGTGGGCAGATCATCGCCTCCCTGCGATCAGAGGACCCCGACTGGAAGGACATCGGCAGTACCGGTGTGACACCCACCCTCCATGAACTGGTCTGCTCTGTGGAGACCAGCACAACCTCCTCGGGCTATGTCGAGCCCCCCCCACCCCCACCGGGCTCGGAAGAGGCGGAGAAGGCCGCGAAGGACGCCAAGAAGTAAGGCCGGCTTCACAGCCAGATCTCAAGAAACCGGCTGCTCTGCCGATCTAACCACTGATAGATACTTTTCAGGGATGGAGAGCACCATGGTTCAGACCCGACTCATTCAAAAGAAGCTCATTGCCTTTCTGGCAGTGGCCCCCATTGCCCTGATCTACATGGTGCTCGCCATGGTGCACCCAAAGGTCTTCCTCGCCTTTGACATCATGGCCTATGTGGTGATGGTCGGCCTCATGGCCTTCATGACCTACGTCATCGTGAAGACCGATGGCGAGGAGATCAAGCCGCGGCCCACCTACAAGGCCAAGGTCAAGGTGGCCGACCCCCGCTCGCAGGTGGTCTCTGCGGCCATCCTGGGCGCCGCCCTGATGGTGGTCTCCTACGTGGGCGTGAAATCTCCCGAACTTCTCTTCAGTGTCGAGGTGATCGGCTTTCTCGTCATGGCCATGATGATCACGGCCATCGCCGGCTTCCTGTGGCGCTCGGTGGTGCCGCCCGTGCCCAAGGAAATTCGAGTGCGGGCCACATCGCTGACCAAACGGGTCAACGACCCCAAGGGCCATGTGAAGCAGGTCTTGGCCAAGGCCGCCGCCGATGCTGAAGCCGCCCAGGCCGCAGAGATTGCCGCCGCTGCCGCTGCTGCTGCACTGCCCCCGCCGGATGTCGTCAATCCCGAAGATGTCATCGAAATCGAGGAGGGCGAGTCCCTCGAGGAGATCAAGGCTCGCCTCAAGCCCAAGAAGCCCAAGATCTCAATGGAACTGCTCAACACGGCGAATTCCTACGACGACAAGGTGGCACTGCTGCGGTTCTTGGTCAGCGAGGACTCGGCCCGTGTCTCCAAGGCGATCCAGAACTTCATTCGCTAGACACGAACCGGTGGGCGGAGTGGGCGGGCCAGTCTGAGAGGAGTTGGCCCAGCCCTTTGAGGGCAAGCTGGAGGTCGCCATCCGGTGTCAGCCAGATGAGCAGCAGCAGCGACCACCCCGAGACAGACAGGGTGGCGAGCAGGCGGGAACGGGTGTTGCGTTTGGACTGAAGCATGTGGGGCTCCTCATTCGAAGGGGCCCTGATGCTGGTCCGGATGGCCATTTGCGCGAATCGGCCAAGTGGATTCCCTGTCAAAATGCTCGACATGGACGGCTTTACCCCCATCATCATCATTGAGGGCTTTCTGGGCTTCGGTGTGGTCCTGTTGCTCTACTGGATGCACCGCCGAGAAATGAAGGCCATTGCCAAGCGCAAGGCTGAGGCGGACCCGCCCATGAACCCGCTGGTGGCCACCCGAGATGCCGCCAAGGCCCGAGTCGAAGAAGCACGTGCTGCCATTTTGGCCAAGCTCGAAGAGGAGGCCCGCCTGGCTGCGTACCCCCCTGCCACCCCCACTTCGAACCCGCCCGGTGATTCCCCTGCAGAGGCGCCTGGGGCCGAATCACAGGCTGCTGCAGCGGTCGATGCATCGG
>JBEARM010000094.1:0-4572 GCA_041163175.1 Pseudomonadota bacterium
GAAGGGCATGCCGCTTGAGGCCGTGGCCAAGGCCACGATGGTCAACTTCGAGCGGTTAGCTTCTGTCGCATAATGTTTATTATGTAAACTCAAGCACGTGGGCTGTCCCCGGGGTCACCCGCCCTGAGTCCATCAGACCTCAGGGCGATCCCAACAGGCCGAATTACAGCCGCTCGAACACGACAGCAATGCCCTGACCCCCACCGATGCACATGGTGGCCAGGCCGTAACGCTTGCCCGTGCGGTGGAGTTCGTGAATGCACTTGGTGGCGATGATGGCCCCGGTGGCGCCCACGGGGTGACCCAGCGCAATGGCACCGCCATTGACGTTCACCTTCGCAGGATCAAAGCCCAGCACCTTGGTCACCGACAGCGCCTGGGCTGCGAAGGCTTCGTTGGATTCGATCACGTCGATCTGGTCGAGCTTGAGCCCGGCCCGCTCCAGGGCAATTTTGGTGGCAGGGATCGGCCCCTCACCCATGACCTCGTTGGGCACGCCCGCCACCGCATAGCCGGCCACTCGGGCCAGTGGCTTTTGGCCGTTCTTGGCTGCCACACCGGCCTCCGCGAGAACCAGAAATGAGGCCGCATCGTTGATGCCCGAGGCATTTCCGGCGGTGACGGAGCCATCCTTCTTGAAGGCAGGTTTCATCTTGGCCAGGGCCTCCATGGTCGTGGCCCGAGGATGCTCATCGGTGTCGAAGGTCACGTCGCCCTTGCGCGTGGAGATGGTGATCGGCACGATCTGGTCCTTGAATCGGCCTTCTGCAATGGCCTTGGCGGCCCGATTCTGGGATTCCAAGGCAAAGGCGTCTTGGTCTTCGCGCGACAGGTTGTGCTTGGTGGCCAGGTTCTCGGCCGTGATGCCCATGTGGCCCACGCCAAAGGGGTCGGTGAGCACCGCCACCATCATGTCGATGAGCTTGGTGTCGCCCATGCGGGCGCCGTTTCGCATGGCCTGGCTCAAGTAGCCGCCGCGGCTCATCACCTCCACTCCTCCCCCAATGCCGTAATCGCTGTCACCCAGCAGGATGTTCTGGCTGCTCGAGACCACGGCCTGCAAGGCTGAGCCGCAGAGCCGGTTGATGGTGAGGGCCACAGAGCTCATGGGCAGGCCGGCCTGAATGGAGGCCACGCGGGAGACATAGGGCGAGCGCGACTCGGTGGGCACGCAGTTGCCCACGACCACATAGTTCACGAGGGCTGGGTCGGCTCCTGATCGAGCAATCGCCTCCTTCATGACCATGCCACCCAGCTCTGAGGGCTCGAGGCTGGAGAGGCTGCCACCGAATCCGCCGATGGCGGAACGCACTGCACTGAGGACCACGACATCACGCATTTGTTGTCTCCTTGATTGAATGCCGATAAAAACCATCGAGGTCGTAGTCATCGCTGTCGGTGACCTCGACCTCCACAAATGAACCGATCTCCACCGACACCGGGTGTCGACTGTCGGGAGCGCGGTGAATTCGAATGACACCGTCGATCTCGGGCGCATCGGCTGCCGTGCGGCCGATCAAACAGCCCTCCTCCTCATCGACATCATCGATGAGGGCCACGACGCGCCGACCCACCCAGCGCGTGAGCCTGGCCGCGGAGATGTCTGCCTGGTGGGCCATGACCCGCTCCTGTCTGGCCTTGCGGAGTTCATCGGGCACGGGGTTGGCCAGGGCGTTGGCCGTGGCGCCTTCCACCGGGCTGTATGCAAAGCAGCCGACTCGGTCGAGCTGGGCCTCGGTGAGGAAGTCGAGCAGGCCCTGGAACTCCGCCTCGGTCTCACCAGGAAAACCTGCAATGAAGGTGCTGCGAATGGTGAGATCTGGGCAGACCTTGCGCCAGGCTGAAATTCGATCGAGCACCCTTTCAGCCGAAGCGGGCCGCTTCATGCGCTTCAAAGTGTCCGGGTGGCCATGCTGAAAGGGAATGTCCAGGTAGGGCAGCACCAAGCCTTCGGCCATGAGCGGCAGAACGTCATCTACATGCGGGTACGGGTAGACATAGTGCAGCCGCACCCAGATGCCGAGCTGGCCGAGTTCTTTCGCCAGTTCGGTCATATGGGTCTTGACAGGGCGGCCATCCACGAAATCCGTGCGGTGCCGCAGATCCACCCCATAGGCGCTGGTGTCCTGAGAGATGACCAGAATCTCCTTGACGCCAGATTTCACGAGGGCCTCGGCCTCCCGCATCACCTCGCCAATGGGTCTGGACACCAGGTCACCACGCATCGATGGAATGATGCAGAAGCTGCACCGGTGGTTGCAGCCCTCGGAGATCTTTAGGTAGGCGTAGTGGGCCGGGGTGAGCCGAATGCCCTGCTCCGGCACCAGATCCGTAAAGGGGTCGTGGGGCCTGGGCAGGTGCGCATGGATCGCAGCCATGACCTCGGCCGTGGCGTGGGGTCCTGTGACTGCCAACACCTTCGGATGCACCTCTCTGATGAGGTCTTTCCCGCCGGCACCAGGCTTATTGCCAAGGCAGCCGGTCACGATGACCTTGCCGTTCTCGGCCAGGGCCTCGCCGATGGCATCGAGGCTCTCTTGAACCGCCTCATCGATGAAGCCGCAGGTGTTCACCACGACCAGGTCGGCCTGGTCATAGCCAGACGAAATGCCGTAGCCCTCTGCCCGCAATTGGGTCAGGATGCGCTCGGAATCGACCAGTGCCTTGGGGCACCCCAGTGAAACAAACCCAACCGTCGGCTCGGACATGCGCTACTTGGCGTCCTTGTCCTTGGGTGGGAAGGGAAAGCCCGCCATCATGTTCTTGGCGTTGCTCTGCATCTGCTCTTCCATCTGCATGAAGACCTTCTTGCTCTGCTCGATGTAGTTGGTCATGAGGTTCTGCATCATGGGGGCCTGGCCGGCCATGAACTGTGTCCAGGCTTCCTGGCCCGCAGCCCCCTTGCCGCTCACAAAGGCACTGGACTGCTCCTTGAGCTTGGTCTGGATGTCGGTGAAGGCCTGGATGTTCTTCTCAAGATAGCTGCCCATCATGCCCTGCATGGCATTGCCATAGAAGCGAATGACATTGGCCAAGACCTGGGCCGAGAAGATGGGCGCCCCGGCGGACTCCTCCTCCAGAATGATCTGCAACAGAATGCTGCGGGTGAGGTCCTCGTTGCTCTTGGCGTCGATCACGGAGAAGTCCTCGTGGGACAACACCAACTCCTTCACATCGGCCAGCGTGATGTAGGTGCTGGTGCGCGTGTCGTAGAGCCGCCGGTTGGGGTACTTCTTGATGAGTCGTTGCTGATCTTGCTTGGCCATCTCTGCCCTCCTTTGAGCCTCAGCTCATGTGCAGACCACCGTTGAGTGAGAAGTCTGCGCCAGTGGCAAA
Source organism: Pseudomonadota bacterium (assembly GCA_041163175.1). Lineage (GTDB taxonomy): Bacteria > Pseudomonadota > Gammaproteobacteria > Burkholderiales > Burkholderiaceae_A > Hahnella. The sequence goes on from JBEARM010000094.1 coordinate 3,337, forward strand.
GCCACTGTCATCCGATGCAATCCAGGACACGATGGAGCCGATCTCCTCGGGCTCGCCCAGCCGTTTGACCGGGATCGTGCCCACAATTTTCTCCAGCACCTCGGGCTTGATGGCGCGCACCATGTCGGTGCCAATGTAGCCTGGTGAGACGGTGTTCACGGTGACACCTTTGGCAGCGAGCTCCTGGGCCAGTGCCATGGTGAAGCCATGAATGCCGGCCTTGGCTGTGGAGTAGTTGGTCTGGCCGAACTGCCCCTTCTGGCCATTGACCGACGAAATATTGATGATCCGGCCCCAGCCCTTGCCGACCATGCCCTCGACCACCTGCTTGGTCACGTTGAAGAGGCTGGTGAGATTGGTCTCGATCACGGCATCCCACTGCTCTCGGGACATCTTGATGAAGAGGCCATCGCGGGTGATGCCGGCGTTGTTCACGAGCACATCTGGGTTGCCGTGCTCGGCCTTGACCTTGTCAAAGGCATCTACGGTGGACTGCCAGTCGCCCACATTGCCTACCGAGGCGTAGAAGGTAAAGCCGTCTGCCTTCTGCTCGGCCAGCCACTTGGCGTGGTCTCGGCTGGGGCCACAGCCCGCGATGACCTTAAAGCCTGCGGCATGCAGTCGGCGGCAGATCGATGTGCCGATGCCCCCCATGCCCCCGGTGACGTATGCGATTTTCTGGCTCATGTGTTGTCTCCTTGTTGTTTTTTATTGGGGGCCTGCGAGCGGGTTTATTTGCCGTGTCGAACTCCCACGTAGCGGCCTGGGGCCGGCTCGATGACCTTGTATCGGGGTGCTTTACCCGCCTTTTTCGGCGGGGCCACCGCAGGCCCCTGGTGCTTGGAGAGCCATGCCGCCCAGTCGTTCCACCAACTGCCTGGCACTTCTTTGGCCCGTGAGAACCAGTCGTCAGCCGACTTCCCAAGGCCTTCCGCAACCCAGTGAGACCGCTTGTTCTTCGAAGCGGGGTTGATGCTGCCCGCCACGTGGCCGCTGGCACCCAGCACAAACCGGGTCTTGGGCCCGAACTGGGTGGCGCTCGACCAGGCGGCCTCCCAAGGCACGATGTGATCCTCGCGTGCGCCCATGGCGTAGACGGGGAGCTTCACCTTGCGAAGGTCGATCTTCTCTCCTGCAATCGAGACCTTGTTGGGCTTGATGAGGTTGTTCTCCAGGTAGGTGTTGCGCAGGTACCAGGTGAAGAACGGGCCAGGCAAATTGGTGCTGTCCGAGTTC
>JBEARM010000095.1:0-4930 GCA_041163175.1 Pseudomonadota bacterium
GATGGCGACACGGACACGGATACAGACGCCGATTCGGACTCGGACTCCGACGTGTCCTACGCGATCCCCGACACCAACCAGACCCTCTGGGCCGGATTCCGACTATTCGCGCGAGAGATGAACCTCGTCTACACCGGCGACACTGGCTACAGCACCATCTTCAAAGACATGGCCAGCAGGTGGCCGCCTGTCGACTGGCTCTTGGTACCGGTGGGCTGCTACGAACCTCGATGGTTCATGCGTGCCCAGCACGTGGACCCAGCCGAAGCTCAGACAATTGCAGGCGACCTAAGAGCCCAGAATGCCCTGGGTGTGCACTGGGGCGTCTTCCGTCTCTGTGATGAGCCGGTGGAGCAGCCGATTGAAGACCTGCGCACGGTGCAAGCGTCACTGCCTGCGCAGGCCACTCGCATTCAAATGTGGGCCATCGGTGAGCGTCGAAGGCTAATCCGACGCCCCAATCTAGAGTGACAGAACCGAGGACCCTGCGCTGCCATTCTCGGCAGTACCGCCTGCAACGGACGTGAGAGAGTTGAGGCTCCACGAACTCACGGTTATCGAGGAGGCCAGCACCACCGAGTGCGTTGGCATGGTGAGGCCTGCCCTCGAGAAGAAGGGGTGATCAGCTCGCGGATTGCAAGGCGAGATAGTCTCTGGGGGAGATGATGTTCAAGCCGTGGCTTGCGCGAAATGACTCTGCGAGCTCCAAGAGGTCCCAATCCCCAGTAACCAACAACTTTGCCTCTCCATTGAGCGCTAGTTGCAGCAGTATGTCGTCTTTGGGATCTCTGCAGGCTTGGATCCGATGCTGGATGCCCACCATCTGAGCAATGCTGCAAAAGAGTTCGAGAAACTGGCGTCTCTCCTCAAGTGAGACATACGCATCGAATTTGCTACGCGACAAGACCGCAGCCAACTCGCCAAGGAGGTCCTCCGAGACGAGCACGACACCCTCCGCGAGGGCCCTATCGACTGCCCTCCCCGCAACGCCAGAAGGAACCAACAGTCGACTGATAATCGTATTGGTGTCAAGCACCAAGCGCCATTCGGACACGTCGTGCCGGCCGCCCTAATCTTTAGAGGAGAGAAGTTTCATAAGACCCTTCTCCGTGAGCCCATTGCTCTGTGCGCGCTGCCCAATCTGGTCGCAAAAGCGCTGGAACTCAGAAATATTAATTCTTGTTAGTCGCTCGTACTCGGCCACGGAGAGAACCACTGCCACCCCGCGCTTCTGGCGCTGTATCACCACCGGTTCCCTGCCAGCCATATCAATTAAGTTAGCGAAACTCTGCTTGGCTTCGCTTGCACTGATGGTGCGCATACCGACCCCTTGCAATGTCTAATACGTACATTTTGTACAAAATAGACGTAAAAGGCAATACCCTCCCTACTTCGGGTCGGTCACAAACCCAATCCGAGTGAGCCCCACCTTGGAAGCCTCACTCATGAGTTCAGCAACCTTCTTATAGGCCGTGTTCTCATCGGCCCGAATGTGTAATTCTGGCTGTGGGCTCTTGGTCGAAGCAGCCTGCAGTTTTGCCGGCAGATCACTCCAAATGAGCTTCTCTTTATTCCAGTAAAGATCACCTTGGGCATCGATCGAGACGGCAATGGTCTCTGGCTTCACCTCATTGCGCTGGCTATTGGCCTTGGGAAGATCGACCTTCACCGCATGGGTCATCAGCGGCGCGGTGACCATGAAGATGATCACAAGCACCAGCATCACATCGATGAGCGGCACCATATTGATCTCGGGATTGGGCTGGTTGCGCCCAGTCTTCGACGAAATGTGGAAGGCCATTATCGGGGCTTGCTCCCCGTTGAAATCAGCACAAAGAGGTCGTGGGAGAAGCGTTCGAGTTGACCACTGTAGAGCCGGGCCTGGCGCTGAAAGGCGTTGTAGGCCAACGCGGCCGGAATGGCCACGGCCAGGCCAAGCGCTGTCATGATCAATGCTTCTCCAACGGGTCCAGCCACTTGGTCGAGCGAACTCTGCCCACTCATGCCAATGCTGATGAGCGCATGGTAGATGCCCCAGACCGTGCCAAAGAGCCCTACAAAAGGCGCACTCGAGGCCACCGAGGCCAGGAGCGTCTGCCCGTACTCCTGACGGGCTGCCTCTTCATCGATGGCCTGCTGGAGAGCGCGGCTCACCAATTCACTGGGGCTTTCCGAATCAATCAGCCCTGAGCCCGGCGCAACACGACTGTAGGCCGCCGCCGACAGCGCATGGGCAGCGATCTGGGAGCGGGCATCGGGATGGTCCGCAATAAGCGCCTTGAGGTCATCAATGGACGTGGAGTTCTGGAAACGAGCGAGAAACTCAGCACCGGTTTGAGTGGCCCTTCTGGCCCGCAGCACCTTGCTCACAATCACCGTCCAGCTGGCCACCGACATCGCCAGGAGGATGACGAAAAGCGTCATGCCCACGGCATCGGTCTGCTCCAGGAAATGACCAAGGCCCATGGCCTGCGTTGTTGACATGCGCTATCTCCGCAACTGAAATGAAACTGGAACCTGAACCCATGCCGTGGTGGCCACGCTGCCCACCTTGGCTGGAACAAAACGCCACTTTGCTACCGCCTCTTGGGCCGCCTCATCGAGGCGTGCAAAACCGCTGCCACTCAACAACTGTATCTGTTCTGGGCGACCCTGGGGGCTTACCAGAACACGCAGGAGCACCTGCCCCTCCTCTCCAAGCCGCCTCGACATGACGGGATAGGCAGGTTTGGGATTGTTGAGATACGTCGCATCGAACTGGGGTTGCGTCATCTCAGCTGAGGTCACCGAAGGTGCTACGGTCTCGGTGCGGTCGGCATCCGGCACAGCCGCCGCCTGGTCGCGAGGCCTCTCTTCCCTATGCACGACCGGTGCTGGCGTGGCCGACTCGGCGGCGATGATCCGCTCGGTGTCTTGACGCTCAGAACGTCTCACGGCTGAGGGTGGCGGCCTGACGGCCGGGGACTCCTGGTATGGCGCAATGATGCTGGCCATCATTGGCCTGGAGCTGGAAGCCTGAAGATCGACCTGGCCAATCTCGAGCCAGATCCAGAACAGGGCAGCACCGTGCAGGCCCAAGGCAATGCACAAGGCCCAGGCATTGACCAGGGCCGAGGGCGGCTGAATGCGAGAGGCGGTTGGCGGGGCCAGCATCGACATGACAACCCATTTTGTCAGAATAGGGTTATCCGTTGACCTTCACCACAGGAACCTCAGACATGCCCAGCATCCAGAACAAGACCTACGACCCCTGCCCGGCCACACGGGTTGCGTTCATCGGCCTTGGCGTCATGGGTTTTCCCATGGCGGGCCATCTGGCCAAAGCGGGGCACCAGATCACCGTCTACAACCGATCAGCAGAGAAGGCCAAGGCGTGGACGGCCGAGTTCGGTGGTTCCACGGAAACCACGCCCAAGGAGGCCGCCGCGAACGCAGACATCGTGTTCTGCTGCGTCGGGAACGACAACGATCTACGCAGCGTGACAACCGGACCCAACGGTGCATTTGAATCCATGGCCGAAGGCGCTCTTTTCGTGGACCACACCACCGCCTCGGCCGAGGTGGCACGGGAGCTCAACGCCAAAGCCAATGAGCTTGGCATTGGATTTATGGATGCACCGGTCTCAGGCGGGCAGGCGGGCGCCGTCAACGGCCAGCTCACCGTGATGGTGGGCGGAACACAGGCACACTTTGACGCTGCCAAGCCCGTGGCCATGGCCTACTCAAAGGCATTCACACGCATTGGAGACCCGGGCAGCGGGCAGCTCGCCAAGATGGTCAATCAGATCTGTGTGGCGGGGCTGCTGCAGGGGCTGGCCGAGGCCATTGCATTTGGCAAACGAGCCGGGCTGGATATGTCGCTCGTGCTTGAATCCATCAGCAAGGGTGCAGCCCAGTCTTGGCAGATGGAGAACCGCGGGCCCACCATGATTGAAGGAAAGTTCGACTTTGGATTTGCGGTCGACTGGATGCGCAAAGACCTGGAGTTGTGCCTGAGTGAAGCCCGCCGCAACCAAGCCAAACTTCCCGTGACCGCGCTGGTGGATCAGTTCTACGCGGACATCCAAAGTCAGGGTGGCCAACGGCTCGACATTTCAAGCCTCATCACTCGGCTTGAGCCTGCCAAGTAAGCGCTAAGAGCGGAGACTGTCTAATGCTTCGGTTGGGCGCCGATGGCACGGGCATTGGCATCGAGCCCACCCTTGGCCTTCCATTCTTCGAATCCGCCCTGGAGAATCCGCACGTTTTCGTGGCCCGCAACCCGCAAGGCAAACCCGGCCTGAGCCGACAGACTTCCGGTGTTGCAGTAGATCAAAACCATCTTGTCGCGAGGTAGTTTCTCGCGTTGCTCTAGCACCTTGCGCCACTCGATGTTGACCGCCCCAGGAATGTGGCCCTTGGCGAACTGGCCAGCATCGCGCGCGTCGATGACCATGATCTTGGAATACTCGGCCTTCGGAATCTGCTCTGCAAAGATGACTCCACCGCCACCGCCGTAATCGACAAACTCTAGGTAGCCCTGCATCTCATCGATCAGGGCCGCCTTTGGGTTGGCCACTGCAGGTAGGTGAAAGACCAGCGCAGCGGATAGCAACAGGGCAGGGGTAAATTTCATGTTTTCTCCAGAGGGATATGGAGTTTACCCAGGCCGCCAAAAAGGTTTAATCTTGACCGCAATATGAGTAGCGTAAAGCGCATCCTGACCTTGCTGTTGCTCGTCGCCTTGCCCCTCCAGGGTCAGGCCTCTGCGGCCATGACCTGTCACGGATCGACCCTAACCAACATCGACTCGCGCACCAACGCAACGCAGGCTCCGGAGCTCCACACGCACGCACACGCTGCCCACGCATCGCATCTGGCCGAGGCCGCTGACCCCGTTAGCAACAGTTCACATTCAGCCCAGGCCGGGGCCTGCGCGCTCTGTGCCGCG
>JBEARM010000096.1:0-4344 GCA_041163175.1 Pseudomonadota bacterium
CTCGACGGCGTAGAGAAAATGAGCAAGAGCAAGGGCAACACGGTGGGCATCACCGATGCCCCGGAGGACATGTTTGGCAAGCTCATGTCGATCAGTGACACCCTGATGTGGCGCTATTACCTGCTCTTGTCCCGCAGAAGCCTGCTGGAGATCGAGGTCCTGCAGGCCGAGGCCAAGGGGGGCCGAAACCCCCGGGACATCAAGGTCGACCTTGCCCTCGAGCTCGTGGAGCGCTTCCACAGCCGTTCGGCCGCCCTGGCCGCCCTGGCCCACTTCGAGGCACGCTTCAAGCAGGGCGAGGCGCCTTCGGACCTCACCCTGATTCGACTCGGTGCGGGCCCGCTCGGGGTGGTTCAGGTGCTCAAGCAGGCGGGACTGGTGCCTTCGAATGCAGAGGCCTTTCGGAACATTGAGCAGGGTGGGGTGCGGGTCGATGGCAGTCGGGTGGAAGACCGGGGTCTGTCGCTTCAGGCAGGGCAGTATGTGGTGCAGGTGGGCAAACGGCGATTCGCCAAAGTGGAGATCGAATGAATTCCCCAACACGTCAATTCCTGTGGGTGGCGGTGGCCACCATTGCTGCGGTGTACTTCTTAATCCTGGTGGGCGGCACCGTTCGGGCCACCGGGGCCGGCATGGGCTGCCCTGACTGGCCCACTTGTTTTGGAAAGCTCATTCCACCCACCCAAGAGGCGCAGCTGCCGCCGGACTGGCGGGTGCGCTACGCCGCGCGCGGCTACGACACGGCCGACTTCGATCCGGTGAAGACCTGGACCGAGTTCGTCAATCGACTGGTGGGGGTGACGATTGGTCTCATGTCGATCGCGACCGTGGCCCTGGCCTGGCGCATTCGGGCGCAAGGGGCTGTGGTCTTTTGGACAGCCCTGGGCGGTTTATTCTTTGTTGCCTTCAACGGCTGGATTGGCTCCATGGTGGTGGCGAGCAACCTGCGGCCGGTCATGGTGTCCTTGCACATGACGGGCGCATTCCTGGTGCAGATGTGCTTTATCTATGCGGTGGTCCGGGCCACCGCCTCGCGTTGGCAGGGGGCCGAGGGTCCGAGCGGCCCGACGGCGCGGCCGCCCGACCCGGTTGCAGCGGTTCAGTATGCGGCCCTGCCGACCTGGTTTCGGCAGCTGGTGCTCTGGAGCCTCGCGGCCCTGACACTGCAGATTTTTCTGGGCATTCAAATTCGCGAGAGCGTCGACCTCATCGCCCGGGCCGCCCAAGATGTGGGGCGTGCGGACTGGATTGAGGCCGTGCCTTATGTCTTGTGTGTGCACCGGTCCTTCTCTTGGGTGGTCTTGGCCTTGGTGGCCTGGCTGGTCTGGCGGGTGATTCGATCGCCCCATGGCCAGGGGCCGCTTGGGCGCATGGTCTGGCTGCTCCTGGCATTGGTCGTCTTTGAGATGCTGCTCGGCGGCGCGCTCAATCACCTGGGCTTTCCACTGGTGGCCCAGCCGATGCACCTTCTGACTGCCCATCTGATTTTTGGCATGCTCTGGTTCTTGTGGTGCGCGCTTGCGCCATCGACGGCCCCTGCTGTGCCGCTGTCTCAACCCTCTTACAGGACATCCCATGTTTGACCGTGCCCAGACCTTCATCCAGACCGACCCCGCCCTTGCTGCGGCCATCGCGGCCGAGCACGCCCGGCAGGAGGCCCACATTGAACTGATCGCCTCCGAGAACTATGCGAGCCCGGCGGTCATGGCTGCACAGGGCTCTCAGCTCACGAACAAGTATGCCGAGGGCTACCCAGGCAGGCGTTATTACGGGGGCTGTGAGCATGTGGATGTGGTGGAACAGCTCGCCATCGATCGGCTCAAGCAGCTCTATGGCTGCGAGGCGGCCAACGTGCAGCCGCATTCCGGGGCGCAGGCCAACACGGCGGTCTTTCTGGCGTTTCTGAATCCAGGCGACACCATCATGGGCCTGTCCCTGGCCGAGGGTGGCCACCTCACCCATGGCATGGCGCTCAACATGTCTGGCAAATGGTTCAAGGTGGTGCCCTATGGCCTCAACGATCGTGAAGAAATCGACTACGACCGCATGGAGGCCCTGGCCCGTGAACACCGGCCCAAGCTGCTGATTGCCGGTGCCTCGGCCTATTCGCTCAAGACCGACTGGGCCCGTTTTGCCAAGGTGGCCAAGGAAATTGGCGCCATTTTCATGGTCGACATGGCCCACTACTCCGGCCTGATTGCAGCGGGTGTCTATCCGAGCCCGGTGCCCCACGCCGATGTCGTCACCTCCACCACCCATAAAAGTCTTCGCGGCCCTCGCGGCGGCATCATTCTCATGAAGGCCGAGCATGAGAAGGCCATCAACAGCGCCATCTTCCCGGGTGTGCAGGGCGGGCCGCTCATGCATGTCATTGCGGCCAAGGCAGCTGCCTTCGGAGAGGCACTCGAGCCCGCCTTCAAGGTCTATGGCCAGAAGATCATCGACAACGCCCAGGCGCTTGCCGGGGCCCTGGTGGGGCGTGGCCTGCGAATCGTGTCGGGACGCACCGAGAGCCACCTCATGCTGGTGGACCTACGAGCCAAGCAGGTCACGGGCAAGGCAGCCGAGGCCGCCCTGGGCCGGGCCCACATCACAGTGAACAAGAACGCCATTCCCAACGACCCCGAAAAGCCAATGGTCACCAGTGGCATTCGGCTTGGCACCCCGGCCTGCACGACACGCGGCTTTGGCACCGAGGAGATGGTGCTGGTGGGCAATCTCATCGCCGATGTGCTTGAGGCGCCTGAGGACGACTCGGCCATTGGCCGTGTGCGGTCTCAGGTGGAGGCGCTGACGGCCCGTTTCCCCGTGTACCGCTGATCCGCTCGGCCACAGCAGATGCGATGCCCGGCCTGTGGCTCATCGGACACCCAGGTCACGGACACTCGCCTCTCCGAAGACGGCTACGACATTCGGCGTCGCCGGCGCTGTCTGGCCTGCGACCGTCGCTTCAAGACCATGGAGCGCATCGAGCTCTCCTTGCCCTCGGTGGTCAAGAAGGATGGTTCACGCAGCGATTTTGATGCGAGCAAGCTCAAGGCCAGCATGGGCCTGGCGCTGCGCAAACGCCCGGTCTCCATGGATGTGCTCGACCAGGCGGTCCGCATCATCGAGGAGCGCCTGGCGGCCTCCGGGGAGCGTGAGGTCTCGAGTCAGTTCATCGGTGAACTGGTCATGAAGGAGTTGCGGCGGCTCGACAAGGTCGCCTACGTTCGCTTTGCCTCGGTCTATCGAAGCTTCGAAGACATTGCCGAGTTTGAGGCGCTTCTGAAAGAGGTGGGCCCCCGCAAGGGTGGCCGCACCCCCCGCTAATGCGCTTGGGCTGCCCACGATATGTTTGATGCCGCCGACATGGGCCACATGCAGCAGGCCCTGGCCCTGGCCGAAAAAGGTCTTTGGACCACCACGCCGAATCCTCGGGTGGGCTGTGTGCTCGTGCGCGAGGGTCAGGTGGTTGGTGAGGGATGGCACGCCAAGGCAGGCGGCCCTCATGCGGAGGTGGTGGCCCTAGAGCAGGCGGCTGAACGGGCTCGTGGCGCCACGGCCTTCATCACCCTAGAGCCCTGCGCCCACATTGGCCGCACCGGCCCCTGCACAGAGGCCCTGATTCGCGCGGGGGTGTCGATGGTGGTCGTGGCCACCGAAGATCCCAATCCACGAGTGTCGGGGCGGGGTCTTGCACGCCTTCGAGAGGCGGGCCTCGGGGTTCGCGTGGGCCTGCTATCGGAGCAGGCGCAGGCCCTCAACGCTGGTTTTTTCAAGCGCATGCGCACGGGCCTGCCCTGGATTCGAATCAAGTCAGCGGCCTCCCTCGATGGCCGAACGGCCCTTGCGAACGGTCAGAGCAAGTGGATCACCGATGCAGCCTGTCGGGCCGATGGCCATGCATGGCGTGCCCGGTCGTGTGCGGTGCTCACCGGTGCAGGCACCTTTGCACAAGACGAGCCCCTGCTCAATGTGCGAGAGGTGCACACCGATCGGCAGCCCCTGCGGGTGTTGCTCGACGGCCGCTTCGTGGCCGACCCGGACGCGCCCTTTTTTCGACTGCCGGGCGCCGTGCTGCTCACGGGCCAAGCCCTCGATGCGCCGGCGGCAGCCGATCGGCTCGCCCGGCTTCAGGCCCGCGGCTGCACGGTGGTCCGCCTGCCTGCCGATGACGGCAGTCCCACCGGTCGCCGCCTGAACCTTCGGGCGGTCTGTGAATGGCTGGCTGAGCAGGGCTGCAATGAAGTTCAGCTGGAGGCCGGTGCCCGGCTGACCGGTGCATTTCTGGCCCATGGCCTGGTGGATGAGTGGCTCCTCTACCAGGCCCCGGTGATGCTGGGGGAGGGGCTCGGTCTGGCC
>JBEARM010000097.1:0-4224 GCA_041163175.1 Pseudomonadota bacterium
CTTGCCCAGCTCGTGGAGGCCAACCGTACGCTCGAAAAGGAGATCGGTCGGCTCAAGTCCAAGCTCACTGCATCGGCCGGCGACGACCTCGCCGACCAGGCCATTGCCGTGGGCGCCCATCGACTGCTCGCCACGGTCATTGAAGGCGCCTCCAGCGGCGACCTTCGTCAGCTGCTCGACCAGCTCAAATCCAAGCTTCAGTCGGCGGCCATTGTGCTGGCCAGCGTGGAGGGCGAGAAGGTCACCATCATTGCGGGTGTGACCCCAGACCTCACCGCCAAGATCAAGGCGGGCGACCTGGTCAACCATGTGGCCAGCCAGGTGGGCGGCAAGGGCGGTGGCCGGCCAGACATGGCCCAGGGGGGCGGTACGCAACCTGCAGCCCTACCCGGTGCGCTCGAGAGTCTGCGCAGCTATGCAAAATCCCAACTGGGGGCTGCAGCATGACCGAGGCCACCCGCATCGAGCCCAGCCGGGCCCTAGATGTCAAAGGGCTCAGCTGCCCCTTGCCCATCCTTCGGGCCAAGAAGGCGTTGTCTGAAATGGCCTCGGGCGAGACCCTCGAGGTCCAGGCCACCGACCGGGGGGCCTGGGACGACTTCGACTATTTCTGCCAGAGCACGGGCCACACGCTTGAGTCGCGCACCGAGACCGACGGCGTCTTCTGCTTTCGGATTCGGGTGCGCTGAGCGGCGCACCATCACACGCGCCTAGAGCCGTTCGAGCTTGGCCACTGACAGGGCCAGCCACTTGGCGCCCTCTCGCTTGAAGTTCACCTGCGCACGAGCATCGGAGCCCGACCCCTCCAAGGCCATGATCACGCCGTCGCCAAAGCGGCCATGGCGAACCGACTGGCCCACTGCATAACCACTGTCGTGGGCATGTCCCGGCAAGGCTGGCCGCTGAAAGGATGGCGCCACGGCACCGCGGTCGCCCATCCCTTGACGCGTCCAGCCACCGGCCGATCGTCCCCAGGCCGAACGGTCGGTGTCCTCCGCAGACTCCCAGGCCGATGACACCGCTGAGCGCGTGGCCAGTCGTGGCGTGAGCCATTTCAGGCAGCCCTCAGGCAGTTCCTCCAGGAACCGGCTTCGCATGTTGTAGCGCGTCTGGCCGTGGAGCATGCGGGTCTGGGACATCGACACATAGAGCCTGCGTCGGGCCCGCGTGATGGCCACATACATGAGCCGACGCTCCTCCTCGAGCCCGTTGGGCTCGGTCACACTGTTCTCGTGGGGGAAGAGCCCCTCTTCCAGGCCCGTGAGAAAGACGGCCTGAAACTCCAGGCCCTTGGCCGAGTGAATGGTCATGAGCTGCACGGCATCCTGGCCCTCGGCCGCCTGGTTGTCGCCGGCCTCGAGCGAGGCATGGCTCAGGAAGGTGGACAGTGGACTCATGGCCACCCCGCCCTCCTCCACCGGCGCGCCCCCCTCGAGGTCGAAGGCTGCGGCCGCGTTGATCAATTCCTCCAGGTTCTCCACCCGCTCCTGGCCCTCGCGCTCCGACTGATAGTGGCGCACGAGCCCGGAGCGCTCGAGCATCACGGCCACCATTTCCTTCAGGCCCAGGCCCTGGGTCTCGAACCGAAGCGACTCGATGAGCTGCACGAAGCCCCGAACCGCGCTGCCCGCCTTGCCATCGAGCACGCCTGCGGCCACATAGAGGCTGCTGCCCTGCTGCTTGGCCTGGTCGGCCAGCAGCTCAATGCTGCGGGCGCCGATGCCTCGCGTGGGGAAGTTCACCACCCGAAGGAAGGCCGTGTCCTCGTGCGGATTCTCCATGAGCCGCAGGTAGGCCAGCGCATGCTTGACCTCGGCCCGCTCGAAAAACCGCAGCCCGCCAAAGACCCGGTACGGCACGCCGGCCTGGAACAAGGCCTGCTCGACCACCCGCGACTGCGCATTGCTTCGATAGAGGACGGCCATCTCGCTGCGCAGAAGGCCCTCTTGAATCAGGCTGCGAACCTCTTCTACCAGCCACTGGGCCTCGAGCAGATCGCTTGCGGTCTCCATGACCCGAATGGGCTCACCTGCGCCGGCTTCCGTCCAGAGGTTCTTGCCCAGCCGGCCGGTGTTGTTGGCGATGAGCGCATTGGCCGCATCCAGAATATGCCCATGCGAGCGGTAGTTCTGCTCGAGCTTGATGAGGTGGCGCACGCCAAACTCGGTCTCGAAGCGCTTCATGTTGGCCACGTCAGCGCCCCGAAAGGCGTAGATACTCTGGTCGTCATCGCCCACGGCAAAGATGCCGCCCCCGGGATTCGAGAGCAGCTTGAGCCACTCGTACTGCAAGGGGTTGGTGTCCTGAAACTCATCGACCAGGACATGCTGGAACCGGGCACGGTAATGGTGACGAATGGCGTCTGAGCGGCGCAGCAGCTCCACCGATCGCAGCATGAGCTCGCCGAAGTCCACCACACCCTCACGCTGGCACTGGTCGTCGTAGGCCTGGTAGAGCTCAATGAACCGACGGTTGTAGCCATCGGAGTCTTCGACATCGGGGGCCCTCAGGCCTTGCTCCTTGGCGCTGTTGATGAAGGACTGCACCTGCTTGGGCGGGTACTTCTCGTCATCCACACCCAGGCCCTTCATCAGCCGCTTGATGGCCGAGAGCTGGTCTTGGCTGTCGAGAATCTGGAAGGTGGCCGGCAGGGCAGCATCTCGGTGATGGGCCCGAAGAAACCGGTTGCACAGGCCATGGAAGGTGCCCACCCACATGCCCTTTAAGTTCACTTGAATCATGCCGCCGAGCCGCGCGAGCATCTCTCGGGCGGCCTTGTTGGTGAAGGTGACGGCAAGGATGCCCAGCGGGCTGACCTGGCCCGTGGAGATCAGCCAAGCAATGCGGGTGGTGAGCACGCGGGTCTTGCCGCTGCCGGCGCCGGCCAGAATGAGCGCGGGCTCGGGTGGGAGGGTGACCGCCTGTTCCTGCGGTGCGTTGAGGCCCTGAAGCAGGGCAGAGGCGAGAGACGAAGACATCTCTGCATTCTACGGATGCAGCCGCCGCACCCTCGGGCGATGGGCCGAGCGACCGGCTAAAATGACGAGCTTCACGAGCCTGGCTCGACACCCTCCAAGACACTCCACCATGGCTGCACTCTCCCCACACTACGAGCCCACACGGCTCGAGCCGTCCCTTCAGGCCGAGTGGTCTGCCCGCGATGCCCATCGGGCGGTGGAACATGACCCACGCTTTCCGAAGGGCAAGTACTACGCCTGCTCGATGCTGCCCTACCCATCGGGCAAGCTCCACATGGGCCATGTGCGCAACTACACCATCAATGACGTGATGGCCCGCGCACTGCGCATGCAGGGCTACAACGTGCTCATGCCCATGGGCTGGGACGCCTTTGGCCTGCCGGCCGAGAATGCCGCCATGGCCAACCAGGTGGCGCCAGCGGCCTGGACCGACGACAACATCGCCACCATGAAGCGCCAGATGCAGTCCATGGGTCTTGCCATCGACTGGTCGCGAGAGACCGCCACCTGCAAGCCCGATTACTACAAGTGGAACCAGTGGCTCTTCCTCAAGATGCGCGAGAAGGGCATTGCCTATGTGAAGACCGGCACCGTGAACTGGGACCCGATCGACCAGACCGTGCTGGCCAATGAACAGGTGGTCGACGGCCGAGGCTGGCGCTCTGGGGCGCTGGTCGAAAAGCGGGAGATCCCGATGTACTACCTGGGCATCACTCGGTATGCCCAGTCGCTCATCGATGGGCTCGAGGGCCTGGGCTGGCCCGACCGGGTCAAGCTCATGCAAGAGAACTGGATTGGTCAGTCAAAGGGCGTCCGGTTCGCCTTCCCCCATACCATTCGTGACGCCTCCGGCCGCCTGGTGCAGGATGGCCTCACCCATGTCTTCACCACGCGGGCCGACACCATCATGGGCGTGAGCTTCATGGCCGTGGCGCCTGAGCACCCGCTGGCCAGCCTGGCCGCACAGTCCAACCCCACACTGGCTGCGTTTGTGGAACGTTGCCAGTCAGGCAGCGTGGCCGAGGCAGACCTCGCCACGCGCGAGAAGGAAGGCATGGACACCGGCCTCGCCGTCTCACACCCCCTCACCGGCCAGGCCGTGCCCGTCTGGGTGGGCAACTATGTGCTCATGAGCTATGGGGATGGTGCCGTCATGGGCGTGCCCGCCCACGATGAGCGCGACTTCGCCTTTGCCAAAAAATACGGACTGCCCATTCGGCAGGTCATTCAAAAGGCCGGGCAGGCG
>JBEARM010000098.1:0-4215 GCA_041163175.1 Pseudomonadota bacterium
ACCGCCGGTAGGGTGCCCCTGGCCGCGGGCAGCGCTTGCGGTGCCGGAGGCCCAGCAGACGACTGCGTTTGGCTTTTGGCCGGCTGGTCTGCGGCCGTGTCGGTGCCTGCGTTTGGTTGCGCGTTCGGCACCGGCTGAATAGTCACGGGTTGCACGGGAGGGTCTGGCTGTCGAGGCGCTGGTGATGAGATCCGCTGCGACACTTGGTCGCATCCAGACAGCACCCAGAGGGCACCCATCCAAGAGAGCGCCCGGAGGGCGCGTCGCGACCGTTGCATGTGCCGAGTGTACGTGAGGGGTGAGACGTGTTCGTCAGCGCCGATTGGGTGGCGAGTGACGAAGAAAGTGGGGAACGAAAAAAGGGCCGCCCAACTCCTGCGTGAGCCAGGCATCGTAGGCCTTGGCCTCCGCTGAAAACTGGTGGAAGGAGCCCTCGCCCTTGAGGGCATCGGCCTCAATCTTCTCGAGTTTGCTGACCGACCAGTTCAAGGCGAGTGCGGCCTTCTGGGCGGGGATGTTGGCGCTGCGGCGCCGCTCTGCACATTTACGAAGTAAGTTCATGGCCTCGAGCTCAGGAGACATCAACTGACAGTAGGCCCACCTTAAAGCATTGCCTAAGGCCTTTGGTGAACCCTCGGGAAAACCATGACAAACCGCGTGCCCGGGGCATGGCTTGTATCGAGCAGCCACACCACAGTGGAGGTTTGCATGCGCGCCAGTCTAGAAGACTAGAGCACGGCCAGCGGCATCTTTTTCGTTGGGGCAGGGAAAAGGGCATCTAATGCGGCAAGGGTCTCCTGCGGCAGGGGTGAGGCCTGTGTGGCCGCTTGCCAGTTCTGCTCCACATGTGCGGCCCGGCTCGACTTCGGGATGGGCAGCACACCCGCACGCGCGGAGATCCATCGCATCGCCAACGCAGCTGGCGTGAGGCCCAGTTCAGTTGCCAAGCGCTTCAAACCGGGGTGTTGAATCAGGCCACCGCTGCCCAGTGGCGAGTAGGCCATCAGGGGCTGACCAGCCTCAACCATGGCGGGCAGCAGATCGAATTCGATGCCCCGGGCGCCAAGGGCGTAATAGACCTGGTTGGTGGCGCATGCTCCAGCCACGCCCAGTGCTTCTTCCGCCTGAGCCCAGCGTTGCCAGCCGGCCAGGTCGAAGTTGCTGATGCCCCAACGACGGATCAGGCCTCGCTCGGCGAGGTCAACCATGCCCGCGAGGGTTTCCTCCAGCGGAAATCGGCCCGGCCAGTGCAGCAGGAAGACATCCAAGTAATCGCAGCCCATCCGCGCAATGGAATCTTCAGCGGCACGTGCGGTACCGGCGCGGCTCGCATTGGAGGGCAGGACCTTGCTCACGATGGTCAGCGACTCTCGCGCCATGCCCGAGCGCCCTCGGAGTGCAGCACCGATCACACGCTCGGCACCGCCCTCGGCATACATCTCTGCGGTGTCGATGAGACGAATGCCCAGGTCGAGGCCGGCCTGAATGGCTGCGATCTCGGCGTCTCGGGTGAGCGATGACTCGCCCATGTTCCACGTGCCGAGGCCCATTTGGTGGCCGATCAAGGGGTTTGCATGTGGGGTCATTCTTGGTCTCCTGGGCATGGCCTTCACGGTATAGTTTCGGCCATGAAATACCTTCACACCATGGTGCGTGTCACCGATCTTCAAGCCTCCATCGATTTTTACACCAAGGCCCTTGGCCTGGAATTGCTGAGAACCCGCGAGTCGGAGCAGGGCCGCTTCACCCTGGCCTACCTGTCGGCTCCAGGCGATGCCGAGGCCCAGCTCGAGCTCACCTACAACTGGGATCCCGAGGTCTATACCGGTGGCCGAAATTTTGGTCATGTGGCCTACGGGGTCGACAACATCTACGAGACCTGTGAGCGGCTCATGCAGGCGGGCGTGGTGATCAACCGGCCACCGCGCGATGGCTACATGGCCTTTGTGCGCTCACCCGATCAGATCTCTATCGAACTCCTGCAGCGGGGCGCGCCGCTGCCGCCAGCCGAGCCCTGGGCCTCGATGCCCAATGTGGGCAGCTGGTAGGAGCGGCTTGAACTTTCAGCTCCCCAACCTGCTCACCTGGGCCAGGGTACTGGCCATCCCCATTTTTATGGGGGTCTGTTACCTGCCCCTGGGGCTGACAGACCACGAGCGGAATGCCCTGGCCACGCTCATTTTTGTGCTGGCGGCCATCACGGATTGGGTGGATGGCTGGCTGGCCCGGCGCTGGAACCAGACCACCGCCTTCGGGGCGTTCCTAGACCCGGTGGCAGACAAGCTCATGGTCTGCGCGGCCTTGGTGGTGCTCATGGATTCCCAGCGGGTGGGCCCGGTGGTAGGGCTCATCATCATCGGCCGTGAGATCACCATTTCAGCCTTGCGCGAGTGGATGGCCGAGATTGGCGCGCGCCGCAGCGTGGCCGTGAACTGGCTGGGCAAGGCCAAGACCGTGGCCCAGATGGTCTCCATTCCATTTCTGCTCTACCAGGCCCCCATCCTGGGCGGCCTGATCGACACCGCGGCGCTTGGGGAGTGGCTCATTCTCATTGCCGCCTGGCTCACATTTTTCTCGATGGTCTACTACCTGATGCAGGCCTGGCCCGAGTTGCGAGACCGGTCCTAAACCACTAGAATTGAGGGCTTCGTTGCGGGAGTAGCTCAGTTGGTAGAGCGCAACCTTGCCAAGGTTGAGGTCGCGAGTTCGAGACTCGTCTCCCGCTCCAGTTCAAAAGGGAAGCGGCTGTTTCAAACGCTTCCCTTTGTCTTTTGTGATGCGCTGGCGGAATGGCAGAGTGGTTATGCAGCGGCCTGCAAAGCCGTGTACCTCGGTTCGATTCCGGGTTCCGCCTCCAGTCCTCGTTGTCTGCGCTGGCTCCTCTGCCCGTGGTCGACAGAATGCGGCCATTCAGAAAAGGTCGTAACAAAGCAGGGTGTCACGGGTGGGGAAGGTTGAAACGCTCGACTGCATTCTCGTAAGCCACTCTGCGCAAGGTGGCAGGACTGAGATAGGGCAAGAAGTCCCGTCTTATCTCCTCCACCATTTCCCCGTATCTTCGATCAAACCCACAGCAGGGATCCGTGCCAACTAGAAACCGAGTTGGATGCCGCTCAATGACCTCAGCCCATTCAGGACGAAGACCGTTTCGAGTAAATATACGACCACCATCGAGATGACCGTGAACCGGGCCTTGAGCGGAAATCTCACAAACCACATTGGGATGCTTGTCAAAGAGTTTTCCGATGAGGTGAGGTGGGGTTGCTGGCAGGCAATGGGAGAGTATTGTCAGAGCATGCGGGTATCGAGTCGCCATTACTTTTACCTCTTCAAACCCACCAAAAATCCCCCCCATGCTGTGGATCTGAACGAAGCCCTTATGGCGGTTGGCCATCTCATACATTTTGTCAACAACGGGGCTATCCAAGGGAATGCTCCGCTCAAACCGGGGATTAAATTTCAACTTGTTTTTTATGTGTATTTCTCCAAATCCCTTGAGTTGACCTGCCTTAAAAAGCTCATCGGCTTTTTTAAATAGCTCGATAAATTCAGGTTGGTTAGGATCAAGTAAAGCACCCGCACCGCCAGAAAAGAAGACTTTGGCCCAATCCTTCGATCCAATCGCTGCGATATATCTAGCTCCAAGGGCCTTCTGCATTTCCACCTGATAGTGGCCGACTCCCCCGCCCCACCTAATGTTGTTCTCTCTCATGTAACGAAGCAGATTTGAAGGAGTGCTTCCCCTCTCGCCGTATACATGCATGTGCAAATCAGCCAGGGGTATTTTTTTGGCTAACTCGATTGATTCTGAGGGCTCCACTGCCTTTGATTTAAGCGGAAAGAGAATGGATAAGCCAAGAATTAGCAACAGAGGCTGGATAAGAAGTTTCTTCATTTGTCGCCCTCCAATCTGGCTATTTTTATGACTCCCTCATAAGGGGGCGATAGTGATGATAGTGTTTATATTGTTGTAGATGATTAATATTCTATGTTGTTTACGTTGGCGATAGTGAGCGTTATCGCTCAATAGTTATCAATGGTTCAAAACCACAGTATTGAACATAAGTCTTCTTCAGTATTGATAGCGCATCATCAATCATTGATTCTTGTACATAGATACCATCACCGACAGGAAGGCCAGTGATGTCTTTGTTGGTCATTGTGATTAAAGAATCAATCACTATCCTGCTTTCCTTAAACATCAGTCGTTGACCT
>JBEARM010000099.1:0-4192 GCA_041163175.1 Pseudomonadota bacterium
CCAGGGCGGTGTGCTGGATTTCGCGGCCACGAAACGGCTTTTCGACTTGCCCGAGGGCGTGGTCTACCTCGACACCACCGACTGCGACATCGAGGCCGCGGTGGCGGCGGTTCTGGAGGCGGTCTCGGCCAGCGCCCGCTGAGCAGCCCCGTCTTCCACGACAACCATTTGATCCACCAGGTTTTTCGGACTATTCTATTGGGCTAGCCGGCTGCGCCCCTGGGCGCAGTCTTTTCTCGGAGGCCCGCCAAAGGCCTTCGATCAACGCCATCGCCCGCGCTGTTGGGTGATGTGAAACTGGAAACCTTTTTGAATGTCCGCTCAACTTAACCAACAAGGTGCACCCGCACCTGACTCGTTTGCCGCTTTATTTGCTGAATCCATTGCCCGCCAAGAAATGCGCGCGGGAGAAGTCATCACCGCAGAGGTGCTGCGCATCGACCAGAACCATGTGGTGGTCAATGCAGGGCTGAAGTCTGAAAGCTTCATTCCCGTCGAAGAATTCCACAACGACCAAGGTGAACTCGATGTCAAAGAGGGCGACTTTGTGTCGGTTGCAATCGAGTCGCTCGAGGATGGCCGTGGTGAAACCCGCCTCTCGCGCGACCGCGCCAAGCGCCTGGCCGCCTGGGTGAGCCTGGAGCAGGCCCTGGAGTCAGGCGAACTCGTCATCGGTACCGTGACCGGCAAGGTCAAGGGTGGCCTCACCGTGATGACCAACGGCATCCGCGCCTTCCTGCCCGGTTCGCTGGTCGACACCCGTCCCATGAAGGACACCTCCCACATCGAGAATAAGACCCTGGAGTTCAAGGTCATCAAGCTCGACCGCAAGCGCAACAACGTGGTGCTCTCCCGCCGTGCGGTGGTCGAGACCTCCATGGGCGAAGAGCGCGGCAAGCTCATGGAGACCCTCAAAGAGGGCGCCGTGGTCACCGGCCTGGTCAAGAACATCACCGACTACGGTGCATTTGTGGACCTCGGCGGCATCGATGGCCTGCTGCACATCACCGACATGGCCTGGCGCCGTGTGCGTCACCCCTCCGAGGTGCTCACCGTGGGCCAAGAGGTCACGGCCAAGGTGCTGCGCTTCGATCAGGACAAGAACCGCGTCTCCCTGGGCATCAAGCAGCTGGGTGATGACCCATGGGATGGCATCGCACGCCGCTACCCCCAGGGCACCCGCATGTTTGGCAAGGTCACCAACATCACCGACTACGGTGCATTCGTGGAGATCGAGCCCGGCATCGAAGGCCTGGTCCACGTCTCTGAAATGGATTGGACCAACAAGAACGTCAACCCCGGCAAGGTGGTTCAGGTGGGCGACGAGACCGAGGTCATGGTGCTCGAGATCGACGGCGAGCGTCGCCGCATTTCCCTGGGCATGAAGCAGTGCCGCGCCAACCCCTGGCAAGAATTTGCTGCCACGGTGGCCAAGGGCGACAAGGTCAGTGGCCAGATCAAGTCCATCACCGACTTCGGCGTCTTCATTGGCCTCAACGGCAACATCGATGGCCTGGTTCACCTCTCCGACCTCTCCTGGTCTGAGGCCGGTGAAGAGGCCGTTCGCAATTACAAGAAGGGCGATGAGGTCGAGGCCGTGGTGCTGGCCATCGATGTCGAGCGTGAGCGCATCTCCCTGGGCATCAAGCAGATGCAGGGCGACCCCACCGGTGGTGCGGGCAGCGCGAGCACGGGCGGCAGCCGCTTCGAGAAGGGCATGGTTGTGACCGGCACGGTGAAGTCTGTCGACGCCAAGGGCGCCACCATCAGCCTGGCCGACGATGTCGAGGGCTACCTCCGCGCATCGGACATCTCCCGCGACCGCGTGGAAGATGCCCGCAGCCACATGAAGGAAGGTGACACCGTGGAGGCCATGATCGTCAACGTCGATCGCAAGACCCGCACGATCAACCTCTCCATCAAGGCCAAGGACAACGCCGAGGCAGCCGACGTCATGCAGAAGATGGCCTCGGAGAGCTCGGGTTCGTCGGGCACGACCAACCTCGGTGCCCTGTTGAAGGCCAAACTCGACGGGCAGCCTGACGCCTAAGGGGTTTGCCCAGCGTGCTCAGCCATGACCAAGTCTGAACTCATTCTTCGTCTGGCTGAGCGGCTGAACAACCCGGCCCTGGGCCTCAACGCCCAGCTCGTCCAGAAAGACTGCGAGGTGTCGGTGCGCCTGCTGCTCGAGGCGCTGAGCCAGGCCCTCATCCAGGGCCATCGCATCGAGATTCGTGGCTTTGGCACCTTCTCGGTCAACAGCCGTCCGCCTCGTGTGGGCCGCAATCCAAAGTCTGGCGAGGAGGTTGCGGTGCCAGCCAAGCGGGTGCCGCATTTCAAGCCCGGAAAAGACCTGCGCCTGCGCGTGAACCAACAGGCCTGACCTGCCTTGATCCCGGTCGATCCCCTCTGGCTATTGGCTCTGCCCATTCTCTTTGGCCTGGGCTGGTTCACGGCCCGTCTGGATCAACGCCAGTCGGAGCGCTCGATCGATCCGACCCAAGACCAGCTCATTCAAGCATTGCTCGCGCTGGTGGACCAGCAGCCTCGTGCCGCCGTGGATGCACTGCTGGCCGCCGTGCGTGAACAGCCCGATGCATTGGAACTGCAGCAGGCGGTGGGTAGTTTGTTTCGGCGGGTGGGCGAGCCCGACCGTGCCATTGAGGTGCATCTCTCGTTGTTGGGCCGCCCGAAGTTGCCCGCGGCCCTTCGTGAGGCCTGCCTCTTGGAGTTGGCCCGTGACTACATGGATGCCGGCATCATGGACCGCGCGCAAGACAGCCTAGAACTGCTCTCGGCGTCGCCTCGGCATGCGGCCACCGCCTTGACCTTGTTGGTGGACCTCATGCAGCGCCAGCGCCGCTGGGACGATGCCCTCTCGGCCCTCGACCGCCTCTCGGAGTGCCCCGGTGCGGAGCCCGAGGCGGCCCTGCGCTTTCACCTGCTCATGGAACTGAATCGCGTGGAAGAGGCCCGTGCGCTTTTGCCAGACCACCCTCGGCTTGCGAGCCCCCAAGCACCGCAGGCCTCGGCTGGCCCACAGGTCTGTGTTCAGTGTGGCTTTCAGGCGCGCCAGCCCACGTGGCAGTGCCCGGGCTGCCGCAGCTGGGACAGCCTTCGGCCCATCGCATAATCGGACATGGACTTCTCCTCTGCACGCGTGTTGGTGGTCGGCGACCTCATGCTCGACCGCTACTGGATGGGCGATGTCGACCGCATCTCGCCAGAGGCACCCGTGCCGGTGGTGCGCATCGCTCGTCAAGAAGAGCGCCTGGGTGGTGCGGCCAACGTGGCCCGCAACCTGGCCTCGCTGGGGGCCAAGGCGGTGCTCATGGGGGTGGTGGGCCCAGACGAGGCAGGCAAAACCCTTCGCCAACTGCTGGCGCAGGAGGGCATTGAAGACCGGGTCATCGAAGACCCCGCCATCGCCACCACACTCAAGCTGCGGGTGATCGGCCGCCAGCAACAATTGGTGCGTCTGGACTTTGAAGCCCAGCCTACCCACGAGGCCCTTCACAACAAACGCGCCGAGTTTGAGCGGGCCTTGGGCGAGGTTGATCTGGTTGTCATGTCCGATTACGGCAAGGGCGGCCTCACCCACATTCACGACCTCATCAGCATGGCCCGAGAGATGGGCCGGCCCATTCTGGTGGACCCCAAGGGCGATGACTACGCCCGGTATGCGGGGGCCACCATGCTCACGCCCAACCGCAGTGAGTTCTTCCAGGTGGCAGGCCGGGCCAAGGACGAGGCCGACTTCGCCGTCAGGGCAGAGGCCCTGCGTGCATCGTTGGATCTAGCCCATCTGCTGGTCACCCGCAGTGAAGATGGCATGACACTCTTTTCGCAGGGCAAGGCCAGCCTGCATGTGCCGGCCCAGGCCCGTGAAGTCTTTGATGTGAGCGGCGCGGGCGACACCGTCATTGCCACGCTGGCCGCCGCCATGGCCGCAGGGCTCTCGGTGGAGGCCGCCGTGCCCCTGGCCAACCGGGCCGGCGGCATTGTGGTGGGCAAACTCGGCACGGCGGCCATTCGACATGACGAACTTTTTGCGGGAGCACAGCCATGACCATTCTTGTGACGGGCGCCGCAGGCTTCATTGGCAGCAACCTGGTCAAGGCCCTGAATGATCGTGGCGAGCAGCAGGTGTTGGCCGTGGACACCCTGCGTGAGGCCGACCGCTTCCTAAACC
>JBEARM010000100.1:0-4177 GCA_041163175.1 Pseudomonadota bacterium
GCCTAACGCTTAGGCGTCGGACTGGTGGCGCATGTCGCGCCCCTTGACCATGAAGACCACGTGCTCTGCGATGTTCTTGGAATGATCGCCAATGCGCTCAAGCGCCTTGGCGAAGAACAGCATGTCGATCGAACGTGAAATCGTTCGGGCATCTTCCAGCACATAGGAGATGAGCAGACGAATCGTGTTGCGGAAATGGTCGTCCACGATCTTGTCCTCGCGAATCACGAGCTCCAGCACCTCGGCATCCTCACGGGCATAGGCATCCAGCGCCTTGTGCAGCATGGAGGACACATGCGTGGCCATGGGCGTGAAATCGAGGCGCTGGGCTGCCACTGGGCCTGCCTCATAGAACCGAATGGCACTACGAGCCATCTTCTCGGCCTCGTCACCGGCGCGTTCTAGGTCGCGAATGAGCTTGAGTGATGCCACCAAGAAGCGAAGGTCTGCAGCGATGGGTTGACGCTTGGCAATGATCTGATTGCAGATGTCGTCGATCTCAATTTCGAGCGCGTTAACCTGACGCTCTTTTTCGAGCACTTCCTTGAGTTGAGCCGTGTTGCCGGTCGAGAAGCCCACGATGGCGCCCTTCATCATGTCCTCGACCACCCCGCCCATCTTCAGAAGCTTGGAGCGGACCTCCTCGAGTTCGTTGTCGAATTGCTGAAGGGTGTGCTGCTTGTTCATCAGGATGATCCTTGCACGAAGAGAAGTGATTTGTCAGAGGATACCGCCCCAAGACGTCTGGAATATGACAATTCAATGTCAAGCGGCGGGCAGCCTCAGAATGCCGTCGGGGCGTCCAACCAAGACCATGCTCGCCCGCTGACGGGCGAAAATACCGTTGGTCACCACGCCGGGCAACGCGTTGAGCCGATCCTCCCAGGCCAGAGGGTCGTCGATGGCCAGGCCGTGCACATCCAGAATCGGGTGGCCGTTGTCCGTGAGCACGCCCTCACGCAGCAAAGGCTGGCCGCCCATGGCCTCGAGCGCCCAGCAAACGGGCACCACGGCAGATGCAATCACCTCGACCGGCAGTGGGAACTGCCCGAGCCGCGCCACCTGCTTGCTGGCATCGACAATGCACAGGAAAGACCTGGAGGCGCTCGCCACAATCTTCTCCTGGGTGAGGGCCGCACCGCCACCCTTGATCATGGCCATGCCCGGCTCAATTTCATCGGCGCCATCGATGTAGAGGGCCAGCGGCTGCTTGAGGCTCGACAACGGCAGCACCGCAATGCCATGCCCGGACAACCGCGCAGCGCTACGGGCCGAGCTGGCCACCGTGCCAGCGACC
Organism: Pseudomonadota bacterium; assembly: GCA_041163175.1. Taxonomy (GTDB): domain Bacteria; phylum Pseudomonadota; class Gammaproteobacteria; order Burkholderiales; family Burkholderiaceae_A; genus Hahnella. The sequence continues at coordinate 1,298 of JBEARM010000100.1, forward strand.
TTTCGGCCAGCGGCGGCCAATGCATCGATGAAGAGATCCATGGTGGAGCCGGTGCCAATGCCGAGCATGAGGGGCCCGTCGGGCAGCAGCTCAACAGCCGCCTGGGCGACCGCCTGTTTCATTTGGTCTTGAGACATATTCGCCATGGCTGCCACTATACAATCCGGGCAAAGGAGCCAACCCGTGAGCAAAGCAGCCAGCACCAAGAACGCCGTGAAGTACGACTGTGCCAAGTGCCCAGGCTACTGCTGCAGCTACCCCCGAATCGTCACCACGGCCAAGGACATCGCCCGGCTGGCCAAGCACTTTCAAGTCTCGGAGGCCGAGGCCAAGAAACGTTTCACCCGACGTTACCGGTGGGCCTCGGAGGACGACAGCATCGATGAGCGCGTACTGCGTCACCGAGACGACACCATCTACGCATCGACCTGCCAATTTCTGCACCCAGAGACCCGACGTTGCACGGTGTACGAGGCCCGGCCGGAGGTCTGCCGAGCATTCCCCAATGGCAAGACCTGCGGCTACTACCAGTTCCTGAAGTTTGAACGCAAGCAGCAGGGCGACGACAGCTTCATTCCGAGCGCTTAGGCCGGCCGAAGCCGGGAGGGGTGGATGGGGTGACCGATGGGACTCGAACCCACGACAACCAGAATCACAATCTGGGACTCTACCAACTGAGCTACGGCCACCACGAACCAAACAGACACTGCACATCAACAGCCGCCAAGGCCCACAACGAAACTGGCCTGCCGGGAGGGAATTGAACCCCCGACCCACAGCTTAGAAGGCTGTTGCTCTATCCAACTGAGCTACCGGCAGTTGACATGGTCGGGGTGGAGAGATTCGAACTCCCGACCCTCTGCTCCCAAAGCAGATGCGCTACCAGGCTGCGCTACACCCCGAGAGTCGGGAAGTATACCAAGGCCGCCCCGGGGCCAGCCTGTCACAGATTATTCATGTCCACGAAACCGATTCGTCATCTGCAGACCTCAGCATCCAATCAATGCATGTTGAGGATCCCACGTGAACGCGCCAATTCGACACAGTTTTCTCAGCCGACCCCTGGTCGCGAAACCTCTGAAGAAGGCAGCCCGCGTCACTCGGCTGCTGGTTGGAAAGTTTAAGAAGCGTTATGCGGTCGGGGGTTCGTCTCCCCTCCTCGATACAAACCCCCAGGATCCACCCTTTTGCAGCGCTGCATTGCTCGCCGAGGCTGCGGCCGTCACCTCCATGTCAGACGACCGCTACATGGTGACGCTTGCCCAGACGGCCGCCGACCTTCGAGAGGCTCAACGCCTCCGCTTCGAGGTCTTTCGTCAGGAATTCGGTGCGGAGTTCAACACCACCGAGCCTGGCCTGGATGCCGACCGGTTCGACCCCTACTGCGACCACCTCCTCGTTCGAGACCAGACCACCCAGGAGGTCGTGGGAACCTACCGCATTCTCGTGCCCAGCCAGGCCGCAGAGCTCGGAGGCTACTACAGCGAATCGGAATTTGATCTCTCGGCCCTGGCGCCCCTGCGCGACAGCATGGTGGAACTCGGGCGCTCCTGCGTGCACCCGGATCACCGAAATGGGGCTGTGATCATGATGCTCTGGTCGGGCATCTCGCGGTACATGAAGTTCCACGGCTACCGGCACCTCATGGGCTGCGCCAGCGTGAGCATGCGAGATGGCGGCCGCAATGCCAAGGCCATCTGGCAGCAGCTTTGCACCAAGCATGGCGATGGGCAGGCCAGACGGGTGGTGCCCAAGCATCGACTGCCCCTCGAGCGCATTGAGGCGGCCGAATCAGCCGTGGAGCCGCCGCTCATCAAGGGTTATGTGCGCGTGGGCGCAAAGGTCTGCGGTGAGCCCAGCTGGGATCCAGACTTCAACACCGCGGATTTCCTCATGGTGCTGACCCTTGAAGACATGACCCCCCGTTACGCGCGCCACTTCGGCCTCACAGGAGCCACGGAATGATGCTTCAGACAAAGCTTTACGACCTGATGTTTGGCTGGCTGGACCTGATGGAGATTGGGCCGTACTTCTCGCCGTTCTAGTCGCTAGTAACGGTTCGGGACAAAGAGCTCCTTGGGCGTGGGCACCCTGGAGTAATCGGGGTTGTGAACCCGTGCCGGCAACACCACCTCGGGGTGCGGCACCTCTTCGTAAGGGATCTGCGAGAGCAGGTGCGCCATGCAATTGAGCCTTGCCCGCTTCTTGTCATTTCCCTCCACCACCCACCAGGGAGCTTCTGGAATGTGCGTGCGCTCGAGCATGGCCTCTTTGGCCTTGGTGTAAGCCTCCCATCGAACCCTTGATTCGAGATCCATGGGCGAGAGCTTCCACTGCTTGAGCGGGTCTCGAATGCGCATGGTGAAGCGAGCGTGCTGCTCTTCGTCGCTGATGGAGAACCAATACTTGATGAGCACGATGCCCGAACGCACGAGCATCTTCTCGAACTCAGGAACGCTGCGGAAGAACTCTTCGACATCCTCATCGGAGCAAAAGCCCATGACCCGCTCCACACCCGCCCGGTTGTACCAGCTGCGGTCGAAGAAGACGATCTCACCGGCCGCAGGCAGGTGTGAGACATAACGCTGGAAGTACCACTGGGTTTTCTCCCGAACGTTGGGCGCCGGGAGGGCTGCCACTCGGCAGACCCTGGGATTGAGCCGCTGGGTCATGCGCTTGATCGCACCGCCCTTGCCGGCTGCATCCCGCCCTTCAAAGATGACCACGAGCTTGAGGCCCTTGTGGATCACCCAGTCCTGAAGCTTCACCAGCTCACCCTGGAGGCGAAAGAGCTCCAGAAAGTATGTGCGCCGGTCGATCACACCATCCGCAGCCGCCGGCTGCTCGGCCCCGCCCTTCTCCATGAGGAATTCGGAGATC
>JBEARM010000101.1:0-4038 GCA_041163175.1 Pseudomonadota bacterium
CTGCAAAGCGGCGGCCAGACCACGGGGCATTCCGGAAGGATTGGTAGTCCATGCCACAGAGATCGACCAGGGTGTCGAAGGCCAGGTCGGAGTGGTCTCTGAGCAATGCCGCTGCGGCCAACAGGTTGGTCGGTCGAACCTCCAGGGTGACCTCGCCGAGGGACACCGAGACCTTCTCCGCCAGCCCACCCAGCGCCCCAACAACAGCGCTGGCGAGAATGTCCTCGGCGGCGGCTACGACGGGCGTGTCTTGGGATTCCGGGGTGGCGGACATGTGATGGGCTCTGCGCTTAGTCTCTGGCGATCGTGCTGGTGCGCTTGATCTTCTGCTGCAATTGAATGATCCCGTAGAGCAGCGCCTCGGCTGTGGGCGGACAGCCAGGAACATAGATGTCGACAGGCACGATGCGGTCGCAGCCTCTCACGACCGAATAGGAGTAATGGTAGTAGCCGCCTCCGTTGGCACAACTGCCCATGGAGAGCACCCAACGCGGCTCGGGCATCTGGTCGTAGACCTTTCGAAGCGCAGGCGCCATCTTGTTGCAGAGGGTTCCAGCGACAATCATAAGATCTGACTGACGGGGACTCGGCCGAAAAACCACGCCAAAGCGATCGAGGTCGTATCGTGAGGCGCCCGCATGCATCATCTCCACCGCGCAGCAGGCCAGCCCGAAGGTCATGGGCCAGAGCGAGCCCGTTCGCGTCCAGTTGATGACCTCGTCGGCCGTGGTGGTGATGAAGCCCTGCTTCAGAACGCCGTCGATGGCCATGTCTACTCCCAGTCGAGGGCGCCCTTCATCCATTCATAGATGAAGCCGAGCACCAATATGGAGAGAAAAAGCATCATCGACAAGAAGCCAAAGAGCCCAATCTCTTGAAGGCTCACCGCCCAGGGAAAGAGGAATGCAATTTCGAGGTCGAAGAGGATGAACAGAATGGCCACGAGGTAGTAACGCACGTCGAACTGCATGCGAGCGTCTTCAAAGGCCTCAAAGCCGCACTCGTAGGGGGAGAGCTTTTCAGAGTCGGGCTGGCTGGGACCGAGGAGCTTTCCAATGAGCATGGGACCGACGCCAACAGCAGCGCCCACCAGAATGAATAGCAGCACAGGCAGGTACTGCTCCAGACTCATATGTCCCCCTTGAAACGAAGCCCTTCGTTGGTGCCGACGGCGAGACTCGAACTCGCACAGCTTTCGCCACTACCCCCTCAAGATAGCGTGTCTACCAATTTCACCACGTCGGCATGACGACAACATTGACCTGCATCAACTTACTGAAAGCGCCCCCCTTACTGCTTGGGGATTGCTCCCGATGGCCCGCTGGGGACCGGCACCGTGCTGGGCTGGGCGGGGATTGTTGGATCGCCGCCAGGCTGCTGAACCGCCCCCGGAATGGTCTCCATGATACCGCCACTTGAGCCCGAACGGTTGATGCCCTGGCTGGCCAGGAAGGACAGGGCAAGGGTGCTGGAGAAGAACAGAACGGCCATGGCGGCCGTGAGCCGGGAGAGGAAATTCGCGGAGCCGCTGGCACCAAACACGGACCCTGCGCTGCCGGAGCCGAAGGCCGCACCCATGTCCGCGCCCTTGCCTTGCTGCAGGAGCACCAGGACGATGATGGCCAGGGCGGACAGCACCTGAAGCACGTTGAGCAATGTATTGAGCCAAGCCATGTTTGACGCCTATTTCAATTGAATGGATAAGGGAGATTGCCGAACCGCACGCGCCTCTGCAGCAGCCAGAATGGTGGAGAAGGCCGTTGCATCGAGTGAGGCTCCGCCTACCAGGCCACCATCAATGTCTTCCTCGGAAAACATGGCATCTGCGGTGGCTGCGCCCAGGCTCCCCCCATAGAGAATTCGAATCTGCTGGGCCGCATCTGGGGAACGCCCAGCCAGCGCCTCACGAATGGCCGCATGCATGGCCTGTGCATCGGCGGGCGACGCCTGCCGGCCAGTGCCAATGGCCCAGATGGGTTCGTAGGCCACCACCACCGCTGACAGTGCATCGTCGGGGCAATTGACCAAGGCCGCTCGCACCTGCTCACAAACGTGGGAGGCCGCCTCACCAGCATCTCGCTGAGAGAGGCTCTCCCCCACGCAGACCACTGGCGTGAGGCCAGCCTCTAAAAGACAGGCCACCTTCTTGGCCACCTGGGCATCCGTCTCGCCATGCCGCGCGCGACGCTCCGAGTGGCCCACCAGGGAAAAATGAGCGTCGAAGTCTCGGAGCATGTCGACGGAGGTCTCGCCTGTGAAGGCGCCCTGATGCTCGTCGGAGACATCCTGTGCACCCCACTGCAGCCCCCTGCCCTTGCATCGAACCGCGACCTGGAAGAGATACGGGGCAGGCGCAGCAATGCCCGCATCGACCTGGTCGGATGACAGCACGTCTGCGGACTGGTCGAGCACGGCCGCCAGCAAGGCCTCATTGCGGACCATATCGCCGTTCATTTTCCAGTTTCCAAGCACCAGTGGACGACGGTTCATGACGACAGCATCTGGCCTGGCTTATTCGCCTGCCGGGGCCGCAGCCTCAGGAGAGGCTTCCATCGCAGCCTTCATCGAGAGGCGTAGGCGGCCCTTCTCGTCGGCCTCGATCACCTTGACACGAACCATCTGGCCTTCCTTAAGGTAATCGGAGACCTGATTCACGCGCTCGTTGGCAATCTGAGAGATGTGCAGCAGGCCGTCCTTGCCGGGCAGAACAGAGACAATGGCACCGAACTCCAGCAGGCGCAGCACGTTGCCCTCGTAGATCTTGCCCACCTCGACCTCTGCGGTGAGCTCCTCGATGCGCTTCATGGCGGCGCGGGCAGCATCGCCCGTGGTGGCTGCGATGGTGATCGAGCCGTCTTCCTGGATGTCGATGGTGGTGCCTGTCTCCTCGGTGATGGCACGAATCGTTGCACCGCCCTTGCCGATGACGTCGCGGATGCGCTCCGGATTGATCTTCATGGTGTAGAGGCGTGGCGCGTACTCGGACAGCTCTGTGCGCGCCCCGCCCATGGCAGTCTTCATCTTGCCGAGGATGTGCAGGCGTGCCTCGAGGGCCTGGGCCAGCGCAACCTGCATGATCTCTTTGGTGATGCCCTGGATCTTGATGTCCATCTGCAGCGCAGTGATGCCAATCTCCGAGCCAGCCACCTTGAAGTCCATGTCGCCGAGGTGATCTTCATCGCCGAGGATGTCGGTGAGTACCGCAAAGCGGCTCCCGTCCTTGATGAGGCCCATGGCGATACCAGCCACATGGGCCTTGAGTGGAACGCCAGCATCCATGAGGGCCAGGCAGCCACCACAGACCGAAGCCATCGAGGAGGATCCATTGGACTCGGTGATTTCACTGACGACCCGCATGGCATAGGCAAAATCCTCTGGTGCTGGCAGCACGGCCACCAATGCACGCTTGGCCAGACGGCCATGGCCGATCTCGCGCCGCTTGGGAGTGCCGACTCGGCCTGTTTCACCGGTGGCATACGGAGGCATGTTGTAGTGGAGCATGAAGCGATCGCGGTACTCGCCGCCCAAGGCGTCGATGATCTGCTCATCGCGGTTGGTACCCAGTGTGGCCACCACCACGGCCTGGGTCTCACCACGCGTGAACAATGCGGAACCATGGGCACGGGGAAGGACACCTGTGCGAATCTCGATGGGCCGGACCGTGCGAGTGTCGCGGCCATCGATGCGCGCCTGGCCGCTGAGGATCTGGCCACGGACCACGGCAGCCTCGAGACCAAACAGCGTGTCGTTGATGGTGTTGCCAGAGGGCAATGGCTGGCCTGAAGCCTCGGCCTCCTGGGCCAGCGTGGCTTCCACCTGGCTGTAGATCTCCTTGAGGCGCTGCGAACGCTCCTGCTTGTTGCGCAGGAGATAGGCCTGTTTGAAGGACTCTTCGGCAAGCGCCTTGATGCGACCAATGAGGACCTCATTCTGGGCCGCGGGCTTCCAATCCCACTCTGGCTTTCCAGCCTTCTCCACCAGCCGATTGATGGCATCGATGGCATGGCGCATTTGCTCATGGCCAAAGACCACCGCACC
>JBEARM010000102.1:0-4007 GCA_041163175.1 Pseudomonadota bacterium
TGAACAATAAATAAAAAAGGCGATCAGTTCAAGGCGTCTTTGAGCGCCTTGCCTGGACGAAACTTGGGGAGCTTGGCGGCCTTGATCTTGATGGCATCGCCAGTGCGGGGATTGCGACCCGTGCGCGCAGCACGCTTGGCCACAGCAAATGTTCCAAAGCCCACCAGCGTGACCGAACCGCCCTTCTTCAGGGTGGATTTCACCCCGGAGAGCAGCGCATCCAGCGCGCGGCCTGCGGCTGCCTTGGAAATGTCGGCGTTCTTGGCGATGTGTTCGATCAGGTCGGTTTTATTCACGTGATGGATCCTATCTCTCGGGGAGTTTGCTTTAGCAACGATACGGATTCTAATGCTTTAAGGTTTCGGATGCTCCGGGCTGTAAACCCTCTGCAGGCGCAGCCACCGGTTCGGCTGCAGCCGGCGGAACATCAGGAAGAGGCACAGGCGTCGAGGCCAGTGCAAGGTCGAGCACGGCATCAATCCAACGCACCGGAACGATCTCCAATGCATTCTTCACGTTGTCGGGAATCTCGGCCAGGTCGCGCACGTTCTGCTCGGGAATGAGCACGGTCTTGATCCCACCGCGGTGGGCCGCGAGCAGCTTCTCCTTGAGGCCGCCAATCTGCAAGACCTCGCCTCTGAGCGTGATCTCACCCGTCATCGCCACATGGGCCTTGACCGGAATGCCTGTGAGGGCGGAGACCATGGCAGTCGTCATGGCGATACCCGCACTGGGCCCATCCTTGGGCGTGGCGCCCTCCGGTGCATGGATGTGCAAGTCTTTTTTCTCGAAGACGTCGTCGGCAATGCCCAGACGACGGGCGCGGCTGCGCACCACCGAGCGGGCGGCCTCGACGGACTCCTTCATGACATCGCCCAAGGAGCCCGTGCGAATAATCTGGCCCTTGCCGGGCATCACCGCCGCCTCGATCATCAGCAGTTCACCACCGACCTCGGTCCAGGCCAGGCCAGTGACCTCACCCACCTGGTCTTCCTTCTCAGCAATGCCAAAGGTGAATCGCTTCACGCCGAGGAAGTCTTCAATGTTGGCCGCGGTGATCGTGACCGGCCCCTTCTCTTTGCCCGTGAGGATGAGCCGCACCACTTTGCGACAGACCTTGGAGATGTCGCGTTCCAGGCCGCGGACGCCTGCCTCACGGGTGTAGGAGCGGATCATCTCGCGAATGGCATCCTCAGAGACCGAGATCTCGGAATCCTTCAGGCCCGTGTTCTTGATCTGCTTGGGCAGTAGGTAGCGCTGGGCAATGCTGACCTTCTCGTCTTCCGTGTAGCCGGAGAGTCGAATGACCTCCATGCGATCAAGCAGGGCCGGGGGAATGTTCAATGAGTTGGCCGTGGCCACGAACATCACATCGGAGAGGTCGTACTCCACCTCTACATAGTGGTCGACGAAGGTGTTGTTCTGCTCCGGGTCGAGCACCTCCAGCAGGGCACTGGCGGGATCGCCACGGAAGTCCATGCCCATCTTGTCGACCTCATCGAGCAGGAAGAGCGGATTGCGCACACCGGCCTTGGTCAGGCTGGTGAGGATCTTGCCGGGCATCGAGCCAATGTAGGTGCGGCGATGGCCTCGTATCTCAGACTCATCACGAACACCACCCAGGGCCATGCGAACAAACTTGCGATTCGTGGCGCGGGCAATCGACTGTCCCAAGGATGTCTTTCCAACACCCGGGGGGCCCACCAGGCAGAGGATGGGCGCCTTGACCTTGTCGACCCGCTGCTGGACGGCCAGGGCCTCCAGGATGCGCTCCTTGACTTTCTCAAGGCCGTGGTGCTCGGAATCGAGCACCGTCTCGGCCGTCTCAAGGTTGGTGTTGACCTTGCTCTTCTTCTTCCAGGGTAGACCAACCAATGCATCGATGTAGTTGCGCACCACGGTGGCCTCGGCCGACATGGGTGACATCATGCGCAGCTTTTTAAGCTCGCCCTGGGCCTTGTCCCGCGCCTCTGTCGGCATGCGGGCGGCCTTGATCTTCTTGTCGAGCTCATCGAGCTCGTTGTCCTCTCCCTCGCCGAGCTCCTTTTGAATGGCCTTGACCTGCTCATTGAGGTAGTACTCGCGCTGGCTCTTCTCCATCTGCCGCTTTACACGGCCGCGGATACGCTTTTCGACCTGCAGGATGTCAAGCTCAGTCTCGATCTGACCGAGCAGCTTCTCGAGCCGTTCGGCCACCGGCAGCACCTCGAGGATGGCCTGCTTCTGCTCAAGCTTCATCGGCAGGTGGGCCGCGATGGTGTCGGCCAGGCGGCCTGCATCTTCTAGGCTCACCAGGCTATTGAGAATCTCGGCCGGAATCTTCTTGTTCAACTTGACGAATTGATCGAACTGGCCGAGCAGGGTGCGACGCAGCGCCTCGAGCTCAGGTCCCTCGTCCTCATCTGGATCGATGGGCACGCAGCCGCCCACCAGGTGGTCACCGCTGTCTTGAAGGTCGGTGAGCCGGGCCCGCTGAGCGCCCTCCACCAGAACCTTCACGGTGCCATCGGGCAGCTTGAGCATCTGGAGAATCGTGGCCAGGCAGCCAATGGGATAGATGTCCTCGAGGCCTGGGTCATCCTGGGTGGGGCTGCGCTGGGCGGCCAGCAGCACATGACTGCCGGATTCCATGGCGCGCTCCATGGCCTTGATGGACTTTGGGCGCCCCACAAACAGGGGGATCACCATGTGCGGGAAGACCACGACATCGCGCAGCGGCAACAGAGGCAGCACGACGGGCTCCGATGGCAACAACTCAGTCTTGGACATGACAGCCTTTCAGAAAACGGCGAAGAGATCGGCGGGGACGCACCCCAATGGTCGACAGATGGGGGCGAAGACTTGAGAAAACAAGGGCCTAACTGCCACGCTTTCGGGCAGAGGCCACCTTCTGGTTGTCTCCATAGAGCAGCAACGGGGGGGCCTCACCCGTGACGGCATTCTCCTCGAGGACAACCTTTGCCACCCGTTTCTGACTTGGAAGCTCATACATGGTGTCGAGCAAAACCTGTTCCAGAATGGAGCGCAGGCCCCGGGCACCGGTCTTGCGCTTGATGGCCTTCTTGGCAATGGCCGAAAGCGCGGCGGGGCGAACCTCCAGCTCGACCCCTTCCATCTCGAACAGGGCCTGGTACTGCTTGACCAACGCATTCTTTGGGCCGGTGAGAATCTCGACCAGCGCCGGCTCATCGAGCTCATCGAGGGTGGCCACGACGGGAAGGCGGCCCACGAGTTCAGGAATGAGGCCGAACTTGATGAGGTCTTCGGGCTCGACATCCTTGAAGACTTCGCTGAGCTTGCGATCGGAGGCCGAGCGCACCTCGGCCCCGAAGCCGATAGAGGTCTTCTCAGTGCGATCACGAATGACCTTCTCAAGGCCATCGAAGGCGCCACCGCAGATGAATAGGATGTTCGTGGTGTCGATCTGGACGAAGTCTTGGTTGGGATGCTTGCGACCGCCCTGGGGAGGCACAGAGGCCACCGTGCCTTCGATGAGCTTGAGCAGGGCCTGCTGAACGCCCTCGCCCGAGACATCGCGGGTGATCGATGGGTTGTCGGACTTGCGCGAGATCTTGTCGATCTCGTCGATGTAGACAATGCCGTGCTGGGCCTTGTCGACCTCGTAGTTGCAGTTCTGGAGCAACTTCTGAATGATGTTCTCAACGTCCTCACCCACATAGCCGGCCTCGGTGAGGGTGGTGGCATCGGCGATGACAAAGGGCACATTGAGGAGGCGCGCCAGAGTTTGGGCCAGCAGGGTCTTGCCCGAACCGGTGGGCCCAATGAGCAGGATGTTGCTCTTGGAGAGTTCGACCTCGCCCTCTTTGCCCTTTTGGCGAAGGCGCTTGTAATGGTTGTAGACCGCCACCGACAGCCCGCGTTTGGCCCGGTCTTGGCCGACCACGTAGGCGTCGAGGATGTTGGCGATTTCTTGTGGGGTGGGCAGGGCCTCCTGGGAGGCCTCCGTGGCCGGCAGGTTGGACTGCTCGTCACGGATGATGTCGTTA
>JBEARM010000103.1:0-3993 GCA_041163175.1 Pseudomonadota bacterium
ATGCCATGCTGAAAGCGGCAAGGACCTGCCGCTGGGCTGAGATGCCCGGCCGGCGTGGCCCGATGGCTCAAGGCGTCGTGGCGTCTTCATCTCACCTCACCGCCAGGAGGTCTCGGGTCGCAGGCCTGCGCAGGCTGCTGATCTCGGTCCGGGCCGCCGGCTCACGCTGGGCCTGTGCGAGCGCGAATTGCGTCAGCCGTTGATTGGCGTTTTCCAGCAGGCCCTTGCGCAGGGATGCCCGAGTGATGGGGGCATTCTGGTTGCCCCCCACATGCAGTGCGGCGGCCTGTGGGCCTGGCATACCAAGGTTGCGGTGCATCTGCCGCTCACTGCGGCCTGCGGGGTACAAAACTGTTAAATAAAGGTTGTCGAGCGAGGCCGGCTTGTACTGCTGCAGGCCCGTGTCTTGGAAGTAGCGCTCGACAAGGTCGAGCTGCTCGAGCACGCTGAGGTCAAGGATTTTCTCCGGCTGCTTGCCGTATCCCGCACTCGCAGCGCCACGGTCGGGGCCATCACAGAACTGAATCACGCCATGGCAGTTGCCATTGGTGGCCCGTGGGTTGAGCCCATCGCTCTCCATGAGGGAGACGCGAGCGAAGTCGTCGGGGTTGAAGCGGTACTCACGGGACATGTCGAGAATTCGGCGCTTCACCTCCGCCACCTCGCCATTGGGAATGTAGCCCTTGGCCACGGCCCGATCCAGCGTGCGCTCGAGCACTCGGTATTGGGTGCCCGTACGCTCACCGAGCACCACGGCGGCCGCTTCGTTGGCTGCGAGGGTGTCGGCCAACCGAGGCTGCCCCATCGCCTGCGAGTGGCCCGCTGGCGCGATGCCCTTGGCCATGCGGCCATCCAAGAGCGCTGTGAAATCAATGGTTTGGCCGGCCAGAATGTGGTCCGGGTTTTGAATTTGATTGTGTTCGGCCACCGTATGTATGCGGGCCATGAGATCCCGAAACGGCATGCGTTGTGCATCCGCTGGCCGCATCTGGCCAAGTTGCCCCAAGGCCTGTCGGGTCAGGCCAGAAAGGGTGTCGCCGGGTTGAACATGGACTTTCATGCCCGGGGTCGAAGCGAAAGCCGTGCCAATAAAATTGGTCTGGCTTTTGCTTCAAGACCGGCATGCAGATGAACGCCTACATTCACCGACGAGACATGCCCTGGGCCCACGAGCGCCCCCGGCTTCCGCGCCTGGTTTCTTGGGGGCTGGGCCTGGGCCTTGCCACCGCCTGCTGCCTGGCCACTGCGCAGGCCGCACAGAATTCAGCATCGAACGCACAGACCAACGCACCCAGCGCCGCAGAAACTGCCCTCATCGAGCAGGCCCGGCAATGGCTCTCGGGCAGCAAGCCCGGTCAAGCGGCAGACACCAGCATTGCCTTTGCCCCGCTCGATGCGCGCCTTCAAATTCAGAGCTGCCAGGGCCCGATCCGGTTCGACCAGCCCTTCCCCAGCCAACCCAGCAGCCTACGGGCCCGTTGCCCCAAGCCCGACTGGACGGTCTTTCTCAACCGAACAGATCCAGGCGCCTCGGCTGCCGCCCCATCCGCCAGCAAATCAGCAGCAAAATCTGCCGCCAGGCCCACCCCCGCAGGCCCACCCATGAAGAAGGTGGTGGTGGCGATGGCCAACCTATCGGCCAACCAGCCCGTGGACCCAGCCCTCTTTCAATTAGAGGAGCGCCCGCTGGCTGGGCCAGCGAGCACCTACTTCACCACCACCGACGGGCTGGAGTTTGCCCAGGTGGTGCGGGCCATTCCGGCCGGCCAAGCCATTCGGGCCACAGACCTGCGCCCCGCGGTGCTGGTCCGCCGGGGCCAGCCCGTGGTGCTGGCCGTGGAACGGGTGCCCGGACTGAGCATCCAGATCACCGTAGAAGCCCTGGAAGATGGGCGCTTCGGAGACCAAATACGCTTTAAAAACAAAGAGTCCGGTCGAATCACCACGGGGCAGGTGGTGGGCCGCGGCCAGGCCAGGGCCTCCTGATGAAAACACCCTGCCCCGAACCCTCAACTTTTTTTAGAAAAGCGCTTCAGTTCCTCAAAATGGTGCCGATTCTCAAGACAACAGGTAAAGTGAAGTCTTAAAGGACACGACCATGGCAGATTCCATTTCCAGTTTGAGCCGCGCCGCGAGGGCAGACCTTACGGCCGAAAATCGGCTCAAGAAGATCGAAGACGACAAGCGCGACGCCGCCCAGTCGGCCTCTACTCGCGCGCCCGAGCCCGCAGAAGACCGCGTGGAACTCAGTGGCATCGACGCCCGGGCCATGGCGGCCCCCGATTTCGATGCCGACAAGGTTGAGCGCATCAAGCAGGCCATCCGAGACGGCAACTACCCCCTGGATGCCCGCCGCATCGCAGAGAGCTTTGTCTCGCTTGAACGAATGATCTCGGGTGCGGCCGAGCGATAACCTGCCCAAGGCGGAGCGCCTGCTGGCTCTCCTAGACGCCGAGTTCGAGGCCCTTAAAGTTCAGGATCTCACGGCATTTGAATCCCATCAGGCAGAAAAATCTGCCATCTTGCAAGAACTCGAGGGGCTGACGCTCCCCGAGGAGGGGCCCGAGGCCGAAGCCTGGGAGCCCTTCCGTGAGGTCATTCGGCAGTGCCGAGACCACCACCGTCGGAATCAGATTCTGGTGCAGCGCAAGCTCGATGCCATTCGCGCCGCACTCAAAACCCTTCAAGGCGCAGATGCTGCAAGCTCAGTGGAGGTCTACGACCGCATGGGCCGCATGAGCGCCAACCGTCGCAGCCGCGGGCTGGCCGACGCTTAAATCCCTGGCGCTCGAGGCTTTTCGTCGCCGGGCTCCATGCCCTTTAACCAGTAAGCCCAGGACAAAATCACCGCCACCGCCGCATACAGGTTGGGCGGAATTTCTTGGTCGATGTCGAGCCGCGCGAGCATGGCGAGCAGTTGAGGGTCTTGGGCCACATAGACCCCATGCTTTCGGGCCTCGGCCAGAATGCGCTCTGCAATCTCCTCCGAGCCCTTGGCCACCACCACCGGCGTCTTGTTGAGCCCATATTCGAGGGCCACGGCCTCGCGCTTGCTCTTGAACATGGCCCTGCCCTATGCCTTTAAATCCAACACAGCGCCGGTGCGGGCCTCCACGGCCACCCCCTCTTCGGGCCGCCGGCCATGCAGAACCACCATGCTTTTCAAGACCAAACCAGCACTGGTCATTTCATCTTCGAGCTCACCCACGGCTGCGCGGGCCCGTTTGGCGAGGTCTTCCCGCTCGGCCCACATGGTGAGCGAGATGGTGTCCGAGACCTCAATCACCGTCTTCATCCAGACCTCGCCCAAGGTCTCGCTGCGGGTGTAGAGGTTCACGACCGCCGGCGGATTGGGCTCCTGAGGGCTGCGCCGTGGCCGAAAGAAGGAGACCAGCACTGGGTCGGCATCCCGAAAGGGAATGATGAAACTAAAGCCCATGTCTCGCTGGGCCGACACCCCCAGGGCATCGGCCTGGGCGCTCTCGAGCTCATGCAGCCCAGACTCGACCTGCTCGCGAAGACCCGAGACCATCTCGGTCTGCATCTGCAGCACCGCCTGACGCATGGCCAGCTTCAAATCGCCAGGAATCGCACCGCCCTTGCCCAAGGCCGACTCGGTGAAGAGCCCACTGGCCCGCAAGGCCTGTCGCACCCCGTCGGCCGAAAGCCGGCCCATGGCTGGCCGCTGCGAGAGCCACTGCCCGAGTGCGTTGGTGCCCACGGTGGAGGTGCCCGACTGCGCCCGCTGGGCCAGGCCCACGAAGGCAGCCCCCGAGAGCAAGGACAACAAGCCAGAGAAATCGGCCGGGCGCAGAAAAAGGCTGGCCACAGCGGGCGAGAGCCCGCCCACCGGTGGAGGTGCAGCAATCGGGCCCGGCAGGCCCGCCGCGCCGGCTGCCCCCTGCCCGGACGCGCCCGCCGCACCGCCGGCCACAGCACCGGGGCCGGCCTGGGGCACAAGCACCATGCCTCTGCCCATCTCGGTGTAGCGCA
>JBEARM010000104.1:0-3990 GCA_041163175.1 Pseudomonadota bacterium
TGTTCACCGCATTCTCATGCGGGGTGGGGTCTTCATGTACCCCAGGGACACCAAACAGCCACCCAAGCCAGGCCGACTGCGTCTCATGTATGAGGCCAACCCCATGGCCATGGTTGTGGAGCAGGCTGGTGGCTCAGCCTCTACGGGGCGTGAGCGAATTCTGGACATACAACCCGAGACCATTCACCAACGGGTGCCGGTCATTCTCGGTTCACGCGAGGAGGTGCAGCAGGTGGTCCGCTACCACGAGGCATTCGATCGGGGTGAGGACCAGGCCTACAGTTCCCCCCTCTTCAAAGAGCGGTCGTTGTTCCAAAACTAAAACAAGCGCGGAGTAAGACATGTCTGTGAAACATCCGATTGTCGCCATCACGGGTTCCTCTGGTGCGGGCACCACCACGGTGATGAGCAGTTTCAGGCACATTTTCCGGCGGGAGGGCATACGCGCGCAGATTGTGGAGGGAGACTCCTTTCATCGGTTCAATCGCATGGAAATGCGTGCTGCCCTCAAGGAGGCCGAGGCGAAGGGAAACAGAAACCTCAGTCACTTCGGACCAGAGGCCAACCTGTTGGCCGAGCTAGAGGCTCTCTTTCGTGGTTACGGTGAGACCGGCCAGGGCAAGGTCCGGCGATACCTGCACGATGCCGAGGAGGCTGCGCCGTTTGGGCAGGAGCCCGGTACCTTCATCCCCTGGCAAGACATTGAGGCCGGCACCGATCTGATGTTCTACGAGGGCCTGCATGGCGGCTATGCAGATGCAACCGTGAATGTTGCAAGTCAGGTGGATCTTTTGGTGGGGGTGGTGCCCATTGTGAATCTGGAGTGGATTCAGAAGCTGCACCGAGACCAGAAGATGCGGGGCTACAGCCAGGAGGCCGTGGTCGAGACGATGCTGCGTCGCATGCCAGACTATGTCAACCACATCATGCCGCAGTTCTCGCGCACCCATGTGAACTTCCAGCGCGTACCCACGGTCGACACCTCCAATCCGCTCATTGCCAAAGACATTCCCTCGGCCGATGAGTCCATGGTGGTCATTCGTTTTGCCAATCCCAAAGGCATCGACTTCCCCTATCTGCTCTCGATGCTAGACGGCTCCATGATGACGCGCCCCAACACCATTGTGGTGCCGGGTGGAAAGATGGGCCTGTCAATGCAGCTCATCTTCACGCCGATGATCCTTCGGATCATGGATCAGAAGCGACGTGCCCAATGAGGGCTGCAGTCCTTTTCGACCTTGACGGCACCCTCATTGAGACCGTGCCAGAGATCGCTCGGGCCGTGAACCTCACGCTTGGCGATTTTGATCGGGCTCCCATTGCCTTGAGTCAGATTCGGGATTGGATTGGACACGGCACGGGCTGGCTCATGGAGCAGGCCTGGGCCGCCGAGACCCGCTCCCAGGCGAGCAGCCCAGCATGGGAGGCCGTGATGTCACGGTTCGTCGACCGTTATTTTGAAACGGCTGGCACCGAGAGTCATCTCTACGAGGGGGTTGCAGAGACACTCTCTCAGCTGCGGGCGCGTGGCATGGGCTGTTGCATCGTTACCAACAAGGAAACTCGCTTTACCGAGCGCGTGCTCGAGGCCCATGGGCTCGGCTCAGCCTTCGACTGCGTCATTTCTGGAGACACCCTTCCCACGAAGAAGCCCGACCCTGCCGGCATTGAGGAATGCCTGCGGGTCTGCGGTGTCTCGAAGGACGAGGCGCTCTTTGTGGGCGATTCACTCACCGATGTCCGAACCGCCCGGGCCGCAGGGCTGCCCATCTGGGCGGTGCCCTATGGCTACAACCATGGCCATCCCATTGAAACGACCGAGCCGGATCGGGTCATTCCAAACATCACACATGTCTTTGATTTCTTCTCAAGCCATTCCTAAGGAGCAGCTCTGTGGCCCTCATCTCTCTTCGTCAACTCCTCGACCACGCGGCAGAGCATCAGTACGGGCTGCCGGCTTTCAATGTGAACAACATGGAACAGATCCACGCCATCATGCAGGCGGCCGCCGAGGTCGACAGCCCAGTCATCCTGCAGGCCTCCGCGGGCGCTCGAAAGTACGCCGGTGAGCCATTTCTGCGCAAGCTCGTGGAGGCCGCCATCGAGCAGTACCCAGAGATTCCGGTCTGTATGCATCAAGACCACGGGTCCTCTCCGGCGGTCTGTCAGGCGTCGATTCGAAGCGGCTTTTCAAGTGTCATGATGGACGGCTCCTTGGGCGAAGACATGAAGACGCCGGCCTCCTACGAGTACAACGTGATGGTCACCGAAAGGGTGGTTCAAATGGCCCATGCGGTGGGCGTCTCGGTGGAGGGGGAACTCGGCTGCCTGGGCTCGCTTGAGACAGGCACGGCCGGGGAAGAGGATGGTGTGGGCGCGGAGGGTGTACTCGACCACGACCAGCTGCTCACCGACCCAGAGGAGGCGGCGGCTTTTGTGGCGGCCACCGGTGTCGACGCCCTGGCCATCGCGATTGGCACGAGCCATGGCGCCTACAAGTTCAGTCGCCCGCCATCTGGCGACATCTTGGCCATTGGCCGCATCAAGGAGATTCATGCCCGCATTCCGAGTACCCATCTGGTGATGCATGGCTCTTCGAGCGTACCGCAGGAGTGGCTCACAGTCATTCGAGATTTCGGGGGCGAGATCAAGGAGACCTACGGCGTGCCCGTGGAGGAGATTGTCGAGGGCATTCGCCATGGGGTTCGGAAGGTCAACATCGACACCGACATTCGGCTGGCCATGACGGGCGCCATGCGCCAGCTCATGGGCCAGAAGCCCGACGAGTTCGACCCGCGCGCATTCTTCAAGGTGGCCACGGCTGCAGCCCGCGGCATCTGCAAGGATCGATTCGAGGCATTCGGGTCTGCTGGGCAGGCCTCCAAGATCAAGCCCATTACTCTGGACCGCATGGCCGAACGGTATCGGTCTCGTCTGCATTGAACACCCACTGGATTCACCCACGGACGGTCCAGGCGTTGCTCTTTGATGTGGATGGCACGCTGGCCGAGACCGAGCTCGAGGGCCACCTGCCAGCGTTTAATGAGGCATTCGAGAGGCTTGGCATTCCATGGCTCTGGTCGGCCGAGCAATACTCCGGGTTGCTGAAGGTGACCGGTGGGCTCGAACGCATGCGGGCCCATGCACAGGCCTTGGGCGCGTTGGAGTGGCTGTCGGTGGACGGCGAGGCCCGCCTGCGAGAGGCCCATCGCCTCAAGAACACCATCTTTGCTGAGCGGATGCGTCTGGGGCTGGTGAGCCTGCGGCCCGGGATTGCATCCCTCATTGAGCAGGCAGTGGGCGCTGGCATGGCCTGGGGTGTGGTCACCACGACCAGTCGAGCCAATTGGGATGCCCTTTGGCATTGCTGCATGGAGGGACTGGGCCTTCCAGGGCCCGAGCTGGTGGTCTGCGGTGAGGATGTCCACCGCAAGAAACCCGACCCAGAGGCTTATCTGCTGGCGGCCCATCGGCTTCACCTCCAGACCTCAGCCTGTCTGGCCATTGAAGACTCTCCGAACGGCCTCCTGGCAGCCACGGCTGCAGGCATGCCGTGCATTGTCGTGAGCTCGGTCTTCTTCCAGGCTGGCCCGTGGCCGGGCGCTACCGCGGTGTTGTCGAGCCCTCTCGAGCTGCAAGTCGGCGTGCCCGCCTGATCCCGAGATAGAGCAGCCCGGCGATGACCGGCACCGCGATGGCCGAGATCAACTCCACGGGAAGTGCGATGCCTGATGATTGAAGGCCCTTGGCCATGTATCCAATGAGGCCCACGGCGTAATAGGTGAGCACCACCAGCGAGAGGCCCTCCACGGTCTGCTGCAGTTTGAGCTGCAGCTTGGCCCGGCGGTCCATGCTGGCAAGCAGGGCCTGGGTCTGGCGCTCGTTCACAAATTCGATTCGGGTGCGCAGAATCTGTGTGGTGCGCGACACCCGGTCTGACAAGGCCTGAAGCCTGCGCTGGGTCCATCGGCAGGTGCGCATGGCGGGCTC
>JBEARM010000105.1:0-3902 GCA_041163175.1 Pseudomonadota bacterium
ATTACCGCATCGTCGCCACCGAGGCCTTTGCCCAGGAGGCTCCCGAGCAGTTCGATCTCGTCACCTGCATGGAGATGCTCGAGCATGTGCCCGACCCCCATGCAGTCGTGCAGGCCTGTGCGCAGCTGGCCAAGCCCGGCGGCACGCTTGTGTTTTCCACCATCAACCGCAACCCCAAGAGCTGGCTCTTTGCCATTGTGGGTGCGGAGTATGTGCTGCGCCTGCTGCCCAAGGGCACCCACAGCTACGACAAGTTCATCAAGCCCGCAGAGCTCGCCCGCTCGGCCCGCCAGGCCGGCTTGGACGTCATTGAACTCGTGGGCATGACCTACAACCCGCTCACCAAGGTCTACGCCCTCTCCACCGACACCGATGTGAACTACATCCTCGCCTGTCGCAAGCCCATGGCCCAGGCGCGGGCCGCATGACCCCGCAGGGCCTCACCAACCCCGACCTGCAGAGCGCCGACTGGCCCATGCCACGGCCTCGTGCCGACTGGCGTGAACGCTGGCTCGCCCAGCCCCGCCGTGGCGTGCTCTTCGACCTCGATGGCACCCTGCTCGACACCGCTGCAGATTTGGGTGGCGTGGCCAACCGCCTGCGCGAGGATGCCGGCCTGCCCCCACTGCCCATCGCAGACCTGCGGCCCTATGCCTCGAAGGGCGCGCGCGGCATGATTCAAAAGGCGCTTGGCATTGAGTGGAACGACGCGCGCTTTGAGCCCCTGCGCAACCGCTTCTTGGAGATCTACCAAGAAGACCTGAGCCGCCACACCACCTTCATGGATGGCCTGGAGGCCGTGGTCGAGAACTTGGAACAGCGGCACATTCCCTGGGGCATTGTCACCAACAAGTTCGAGCGCTTCACCAACCCACTCATCCAGTCACTGGGCCTGCACACGCGGGTTGCAATCTGCGTGAGTGGCGACACCACCCCGCATGCCAAGCCCCACCCCGAGCCCCTGCGCCATGCCTGCAAGGCCATGGGCCTGCCCGCCGAAGGGGTGATCTATGTCGGCGACGACTTCCGAGACATTCAAAGTGGCTTCAATGCAGGCTGCTACAACATCGCAGCAGCCTTTGGCTTTTGCTCCAGCGACCGGCCCGTGGAGGACTGGGGAGCCGACGCGGTGGCGCCAACCGGACGCAGCCTGATGGACTTGTTGCGCGACTGAGCGCAGAGGCCTATGCTCAAAGCGCCTGTGGTGCGGAGG
Organism: Pseudomonadota bacterium; assembly: GCA_041163175.1. Classification (GTDB taxonomy): domain Bacteria; phylum Pseudomonadota; class Gammaproteobacteria; order Burkholderiales; family Burkholderiaceae_A; genus Hahnella. The sequence goes on from JBEARM010000105.1 coordinate 1,214, forward strand.
CCTCATATTCCTCTGAACCAATGTGTACCCAAAGGGCATGGAAATTGCCGGGTGGGCGTGATCGTCCCACCGTCGGATGAACCCGAAGCCCGGCTGACCTCGCCCACCTGAACCGCCCGGTTCGGGGTCGGGGCCTTCGCATCCACGGGCAACCTCCCTCCTCGCAAACATCCATGTCCACCCTCCAAACACGCACCACCCCTTATTCCCCGCCGCAGCCCGATGCACCGCTGCCGCTGCTCATCGTGGGCTCGGGCCTTGCGGGCCTCACGGTGGCACTCGAACTGGCAGACCAGCAGCCCGTGGTCATTCTGGCCAAGCGCAGCCTGGCCGAGTCGGCCACCGCCTGGGCCCAGGGCGGCATCGTGGGCGTGCTCGATGAGAAAGACGACATCCAGGCCCATGTGAACGACACGCTCGATGCGGGCGCAGGGCTTGTGGTCGAACCCGTGGCGCGGCACATCGCCGAGCACAGTGCCCAGGCCATCCGGTGGCTGCAGGCCCACGGTGTGCCGTTTACCACCGACCCCACTGGCCCCGAGGGCCTGCACCTGGTGAAGGAAGGTGGTCACAGCCATCGACGCATTGCGCATGCGGCCGACGCCACCGGCAAGGCCATTCATGAGGTGCTCCTGGACAAAGCCCGCGCACATCCCAACATTCACTTGCTCGAGGGCTGGATGGCCATCGACCTCATCACGCGCAGACACCTGGCCCATCGCAGGCCAGGCCCGCCCAAGCCGGCCAAGGCCTGCTACGGACTCTATGCCTTGAACCTCGAGACCGGCCATGTGGAAGCCATGCCCGCAGCCGGCGTGGTGCTGGCCACCGGGGGCGTGGGCAAGGTCTATCGGTACACGAGCAACCCGGAGACCGCCACAGGCGATGGTGTGGCCATGGCCTGGCGTGCGGGCTGCCGGATTGCCAATATGGAGTTCATTCAGTTTCACCCCACCTGCCTCTACCATCCCCAAGACCGCAGCTTCCTCATCACCGAGGCCCTGCGCGGCGAGGGCGCCACACTCGAACTGCCCGATGGCACCCGCTTCATGCCCCAGCACGATGCCCGCGCCGAACTCGCCCCGCGAGACATCGTGGCCCGTGCCATCGACTTCGAAATGAAGCGCCACGGCCTGGACTTCGTGCACCTCAATGCCACCAAGCTCGGTGAAGACTTCCTCAAGGAACACTTTCCGAACATTCATGCGCGATGCGCGGCGCTGGGCATCGACATCGCCACCCAGCCCATTCCCGTGGTGCCCGCGGCCCACTACACCTGTGGTGGGGTGGTCACCGACCTCGATGGCCAGACCGACCTGCCCGGCCTCTATGCCGTGGGGGAATCTGGCTACACCGGACTGCATGGGGCCAACCGGCTGGCCAGCAACTCACTGCTCGAATGTGTGGTCATTGGCCAGAACGCGGCCCGCGCCATCCTTCGGGCCGAGCCCATCGACAACCAGCCCGTGGCCGCCTGGGATGAATCCCAGGTGGAAGATGCCGACGAGGCCGTGGTCATCTCGCACAACTGGGATGAGCTTCGGCTGCTCATGTGGAACTACGTGGGCATTGTGCGCACCAATCGACGGCTCGAGCGCGCCCTGCACCGCATTGAACTGCTCAAGGATGAAGTGCAGGAGTACTACGCCAACTTCCGCGTCACACGCGACCTGCTCGAACTGCGCAACCTGCTCGAATGCGCCGAGCTCATCGTGCGCTCGGCCCTCATGCGCAAAGAGAGCCGCGGCCTGCACTTCAGCCGCGATTACCCCAAGACCTGGCCCGTGGCCTACCCCACCATCCTCACGCCCATCAAAGGACGCGAAGGGAGTAGTCGACCGCTTTGATGTCTTTGGTGAGGCGGCCCACCGAGATGCGGTCCACTCCCGTGGCCGCCACCGCACGAAGGCCCTCCAAGCCAATCCCGCCCGAGGCCTCCAATTGCGCGCGCGGCCGGCCTGTGCGCGCAGCCACCGATGCGGCCAAGGCCACGGCAGCCCGCATGTCGTCCAGGCTGAAGTTGTCAATCAGAATGTGTTCGGCACCCGCCATGAGGGCCGTCTCGCACTCGGCCAGGTTCTCCACCTCAATCTGAATCGGCACGCCGGCATCTAAGCCTCGCGCAGCCGCCAGGGCCTGGGCAATGCCACCGGCCGCCGCGATGTGATTTTCTTTGATCAAGATGCCGGCCCACAGGGCCATGCGCTGGTTGTGGCCACCGCCCACGCGCACCGCATACTTCTGCGCCTGTCTTAGGCCGGGCAAGGTCTTGCGGGTGTCGAGCACCTGACAGCCCTGCGGGTTGGGGCTTGCCCCACGAATGGCCGCCACATGCGCACGCGTGGTGGTGGCCGTGGCCGAGAGGGTCTGCAGAAAGTTCATGGCAGGCCGCTCGGCCGTGAGCAGTGCGCGGGCCCGGGCCTGAATGCGACAAACCACCGCATCGGCGGGCATGTCATCGCCCTCCTCGAAGGCCCAGTGCACTTGGGCATCGGCATCGAGTGCCAGCAGACAACCCTCGAACCAATCACAGCCACAGAGCACGGCAGGCTCGCGCACCACCAGCTGTGCAGTCACCGGGCGATCGGGCACCAGCTGTGCGGTGTGGTCTCGCAGGCCCAAGTCCTCGCGCAGAGCATCCAGAATGTTGCGGGCCCGGGCCGCCTCCAGGCCCTCGTTGTCCTCGAAG
>JBEARM010000106.1:0-3781 GCA_041163175.1 Pseudomonadota bacterium
ATTGGCTGGTACGGCACGGCCATGCTCTGCTATGTGACGCCCAAGGAGCATCTGGGCCTGCCCAACAAGGAAGATGTGAAGGCCGGCATCATCGCCTACAAGATTGCAGCCCATGCAGCCGACCTGGCCAAGGGCCACCCGGGTGCGCAGATTCGGGACAACGCGCTCTCCAAGGCCCGGTTCGAGTTCCGTTGGCACGACCAGTTCAACCTCGGCCTCGACCCCGACACGGCCAAGGCCTATCACGACGAGACCCTGCCCAAAGAGAGCATGAAGGTGGCCCACTTCTGCTCCATGTGTGGGCCTCACTTCTGCAGCATGAAGATCACGCAGGACGTGAAGGACTACGCCAAGCAGAAGGGCCTGGATGAGCAGGAGGCCCTGCAGAAGGGCATGCAGGAGAAGTCCATTGAGTTCGTGAAGACCGGTGCGAAGGTGTATCACAAGCAATGATGCGGGTTGGCATTGCCGGCGGCGGCCTGATGGGCCGCCTGATGGCCCATTGGTGTGCGCAGCAAGGCTGGTCGGTGACGGTTCGAGAGGCCGGACCAGAGCACCCGGCTGTGCTCACCGAGCGGGCGGCCGCCTACACCAGTGCCGGCATGCTGAGCCCTGCCGCGGAAATGGAGGCCGGTGGCCTGCCCGTCTACGAGATGGGCCTGCGCTCCATGGCCCTTTGGCCACGCATTCACGAGGCCTGCGACAAAGGCTTCGACCTGCAGCTACAGGGCAGCCTGCTCATCGCACACCCCACCGACCGAGGCAGTGCCGAGCGCATTCTGCGGCACATCCAGCCGGCGGCCGAGCATGCGCCACGCGCCCTCTCACACGAGGGGCTCGCCGAGTTGGAGCCCGCCCTCAAGCCTCGGCTCGCCGCCTGGCTGCTGCCCCATGAGGGCCACCTGTTCCCGCTGCAGGCGCTGGCGGCCTTAAGGGCGTCCGCCCCCGGGGACTGGGCCTTCGACACCCCCGTGCATGCCGTCGTGCCGGGTGAACTGCAGAGTGCTAAAGGCGCCGAGACCTTCGACTGGGTTTTCGACTGCCGCGGCCGCGGTGGCCATGGCCAGACCATGCCGGTGCGTGGTGTGCGCGGTGAGATCTTCACCCTGCAGCCTGCGGCTGACGCGCCACCACTGCGCCGCCCCGTTCGCCTGCTCCACCCTCGCTGGCGGGTCTACCTGGTGCCGCGGCTGGGCGGGCAGATTGTGGTGGGCGCCACCGAGATCGAATCCGAAGACCGTTCGCCGCCCTCGGTACAAAGCAACCTGGAACTGCTCTCGGCTGCCTTTAGCATCATGCCAAGCCTGGCCGAGGCGCGCGTGGTGAGCAGCGATGTCAACCTGCGACCCGCCCTGCCCGACAACCTTCCCGTGGTTCAGACCGAGCCAGGGCTCACCCGAATCAACGGCCTCTTCCGACATGGCTGGCTACTCGCGCCGGCGTTGATGGAAGAGGCTGCCAAGGCCATGGCATGCAGCCCAGCATGACGGTCTCGGTCAATGGCCAGGCCGTCTCGCTGCCCGAGGGTGCGAGCCTGGAAGACCTCATCCATCTGCTCAACAAAGACCCTGTGCGTGTGGCCACGGCCGTGAACGAGACATTTGTGCCCCGCACACAACGAAGTGCTGTACGCCTGTGCCAAGGAGATGCCATCATGACCTTCGAACCCATCACAGGAGGCTGACTGTGGGTGCTGCAACGGGTTACACGCTGTTCGGTCGCACACTGAGCAGCCGCTTTTTTCTTGGCACAGCGGGCCACCCCTCGCCTGCTGGGCTGGTGGCGGCCATCGAGGCCTCCGGCGCCGAGGTGCTCACCATGGGCATCAAGCGCCAGGCTGCCAATGTGGCGGCCTCTGGAGACAACCAGTGGTGGTCGATCATCCGTGGCACCGGGCGCCACATCCTTCCCAACACGGCCGGCTGCCGAACCGCCAAGGAGGCCGTGGCACTGGCCCAAATGGCTCGCGAGCTCTTCGAGACCGACTGGATCAAGCTTGAGGTGGTGGGCGATGACTACACCCTGCAGCCTGACAGCTTTGAGCTGGTGGCCGCGGCCGAGCAGCTCGTGAAACTGGGCTTTCAGGTCTTCCCCTACTGCACCGAAGACCTCATCGCAGCCCGCCGCCTCGTGGATGCTGGCTGTGAGGTGCTCATGCCCTGGGCTGCGCCCATCGGCTCGGGCCAAGGCATCGTGCACCGGCCGGCCCTGCTGCGCATGCGCGAGGCCTTTCCCGATCAGTTCTTGGTCATTGATGCGGGCATCGGTGCGCCCTCGCATGCCGCGGAGGCCATGGAGATGGGCTTTGATGCGGTGCTGCTCAACTCGGCCGTGGCCCAGGCCCAAGACCCCGTGGGCATGGCGGCGGCCTTTCGAATGGCCATCGAGGCCGGACGCCTTGGCCATGCGGCCGGCGTGATTCCCGAGCAGGCCTTTGCCACGCCCTCCACACCCGTGACCGGCCAGCCATTTCTCATTCACAAGGCCGCAGGCTGAGCGCCACATGAAGATCGAGACGCGGCGCGGGCAGCTGACGGTTCTGGCCGACAGCCTCGAGCTCGACTGGCCGTTTGCCCAGGGCCGTGTGGCCTGCCCCGATGCGGTCCACCACGAAGCGCTGTTGTCGGCCGCCTTTGATGAGAGCCTGACCCGGGGCTATGTGGAGGAGGAGGCCAGCATCCATGCCGCCATGGCCTGCGCCATGCGGCCGCATCGCCTCTGGGTGGCGGGGGCCGAGGCCCATCGCGAGGCTTTTCCCACGCTGGGCCTGCCCAATGCAGCTCGCATCGATCCACCAGCGCCCTTCCCACGGCTGGCCAACCCGGCGCCCGGGGTCTACCCCGTGGTCGACAGCCAAGGCCTGCTCGAGACCCTGCTCGAGGCCGGTGCGAAGATCATCCAGCTTCGCATCAAAGACCTCTCGGCAGCCGAACAGTCCAATGCCGTTCGCCTGGCCTGTCGTGCTGCCGAGCATGCCCCCGAGAGCCAGCTCTTCATCAATGACCACTGGCGTGCAGCCCTCGACCACGGCGCCTTCGGCATTCATCTGGGGCAGGAAGACCTGCTCACGGCCGATCTCGACAGCATCGCTGCCCAGGGCGTGCGGCTGGGGCTCTCGAGCCACAGTTACTGGGAGGTTGCTCGGGCCATGTGGCTCATGCCCAGCTACCTGGCCTGTGGGCCCATCTTCCCAACGCGGGCCAAGGCCATGAACTGGATTCCGCAGGGCCTGGACAACCTGGGCTACTGGGTATCTGTGAGCCGTGTGCCCGTGGTGGCCATTGCCGGCATTCATGCCGGAAACCTCGAGGAGATTGCGGCCACCGGCGCCGACTCGGCCGCCGTCATTCAGGCCATTGTCTCCATGCCCAGCCCCGCTGCCGCCTACCGCGACCTTCAGGACCGTTGGGTCAGCGCAGCAGGTTCGAGATCTCCTGGGCCAGCATTGCAGGCGGTACGGCGCCCTGAAACGTGGCCTGCCCGCCCGACCCTGTCTCCAGCCTGAAGGTGGGCACCATCGAAACACCCTTCTCGGCCCACTCCTCGCAGACATGGGCCACCCGCTTGACCAGCAGCGTGTCTTCCAGGGCTGCCGCGGCCCTGCTCGCATAGAGACCCACCTCGTTGGCGCATCGAAATAGCACGCCGCGGTCGGTGAGGTCTTCGCCGTTGACAAAGTAAGCGGCAAAGAGCGCTGCGGCCAATGCGTCGGCCTGCTCCCCGGCGGCTGCCATGAGCACGTGGGCCGATAAGGTGTTGGGCTGCACCTGAATTTTCTCCA
>JBEARM010000107.1:0-4997 GCA_041163175.1 Pseudomonadota bacterium
CCCTCGGCCTACGAGGCAGGCTTTCTCTCCATTCAACACGCAGGCGAGCCTGCAGCGGCCATCCTGTCGGCCGCGCGCGAGGCCTTTGCGGACACGCAGCACCCCGCGAGATGACCCAAGGCGGTGCAGGCCGCTTTGCACCCTCGCCCACCGGGCCGCTTCACCTGGGCTCGTTGGCCACCGCACTGGCCAGTTGGCTCGATGCCAGGGCCCATGGCCTTCAATGGTGGGTGCGCATGGAAGACCTCGACCCACCGCGTGAGCAGGCGGGTGCCGCCGCCCTCATCCTGCAACAGCTTCGCGACCATGGCCTAAAGTGGGATGCCTGGCCCATGGCGAAGGGCGGCCGTCGTGATGGTGTGCTGTATCAGTCCAATCGTCAGGCAGCCTATGCGAATGCGCTTGCCCAACTGCAGGCCTCCGGCCAAGCCTTTGCCTGCAGTTGCAGCCGCCGCCAACTGGAGCAGGCTCTGGCTGAGGGGCTCACGACCCGGCTGACCGATGGCGAGATTCGTTATACGGGCCAATGCCGGCTGCAGCCACCCCGGCCAGAGACGCTGGGACAAGGCCGTTCCATGGCCTGGCGCGCCCTGGGCATCAATGGCGATGACATCGTGCTCAAGCGGGCCGATGGCCTCTGGGCCTATCACCTGGCCGTGGTGGTGGACGATGCCTTTCAGGGTGTGCGCCGGATCATGCGCGGCAGCGACCTCATATCAGCAGAGCCCAGGCAGGCCCGGCTGCGTGAGCAACTCGGCCTGCCCGAGGTGCTCACGCTTCACGTGCCGGTGATGACCAATGCCGATGGCCAGAAACTCTCGAAGCAGACCCTGGCACCCGCCCTCAAAGGGGGGGATGCGGTGCACGCGCAATTGAAGGCCGCGCGGCAACACCTGGAGGCACACATGGCGGCCGACTGGCTCGAAAAAGTGATGCACTGGATGCCCACCTGAATGGATTCTCTTAGGTGGTTTCTTCTGGCTTGCGCACGCCACCGAGCAGGGCTGGCACCTCGGCGGGCTTGCGAGAAATACCCAGAATGCCCAGGCCACGCGCAGCCGGCTTGGCCGGTGGCGCAGGCGGTGCGTTCGGGTCTACAGGCTTTTCGACATAGGGCTGTGAGAAGAGTGGGTCTGAGGGTGCCTTGGGAGGCGAGGGGCGAACTGGCACATACCTCGCTTCGCTGCGACCTTCGGAGCGGCCCTCTGCACGGCCTTCACCACGGTCTCGGCCATGGCCACGGCTGCTGCTGTCACGAGCACCCTCGCGGCCACTGCGGCTGGCGCTGCTCTCGTGAGAGACCGGCGCCGTGAGCACCAAATTGCCCCGAATAAACGACTTGCCCACCAGGGCCTCGATGTCGGCCACAGACCGTTCATCGTCGGCCGTCATGAGCGAGATGGCCTGGCCCGAGGCGCCTGCGCGGCCGGTTCGGCCAATGCGGTGCACGTAGTCTTCGGCTGCGCGGGGCACATCGAAATTGATGACCGCCGGCAGCTCTGCAATGTCCAGGCCGCGAGCGGCCACATCGGTGGCCACCAACACTTCAATCTCACCGCGTTTGAACCGCTCGAGCGTGGCCAGGCGCTCATTCTGGCTTTTGTCGCCATGGATGGCGTCGGCGGCGATGCCCTCACGAATGAGCTCTCGGGCGAGGCGTCCGGCACCAATCTTGGTGTTGGTAAAGACAATCACCTGCTTCAAGGCCCGGTCTTTCACCAGCTGCACCACGGCAGCCCGCTTGGCCTCGATGCGGTCGAGCTTAAACACCTCTTGGGTGACGTTCTCTGCGGTGGCATTGCGACGGGCCACTTCAATAGACACCGGGTTGTCCTTGAGGAAGGTCTTGCCGAGCTTGCGAATCTCGGGCGAGAAGGTGGCCGAGAACAACAGGCTCTGACGGTTCGTGGGCAGCAGGTTCACGATGCGTTGCAGGTCCGGCAGAAAGCCCATGTCGAGCATGCGATCGGCCTCATCGAGCACCAAGATCGAGACCTGCGAGAGGTTCACGCTCTTTTGCTGCACGTGGTCGAGCAGGCGGCCTGGTGTTGCAATGAGCAACTCCACGCCCGCGCGAAGCTGCGCAGTTTGGGGGTTCATGTCCACACCACCGAAGACCACGGCCGAGCGAAGCGGCGTGTGGGTCGCGTACTGGTGCACGTTCTGATAGATCTGGTCGGCCAGTTCACGGGTGGGCGCGAGCATGAGAGCTCGCACCGGGTGGCGGGCTGGCGACACACTGGCACTGGCGTGCGGCATGAGCCGGTGCAATATGGGCAGTGTGAAGGCGGCCGTCTTGCCGGTTCCGGTCTGGGCGGCGCCCATCACATCGTGGCCTGCCATCACCTGGGGGATGGCTTGTTCTTGGATCGGCGTTGGATTTTCGTAGCCGGCATCTACCACGGCCCGAAGAATGTCTGGGTGAAGGCCCAGTTCTTTGAATGACATCCCAGTATTATCGCTCACAAACGACTTCCACACCGTGCCCCTTCATCCCACGCTGCGCGCCAGCTTCCCCCTGCTGTTTGTTCTGATCTGGAGCAGCGGCTTCATCATTGCCCGATATGGCATGCCGCATGCCGAGCCCATGACCTTCCTGCTCATGCGATTCGTGCTCGTGCTCATGCTCTTGTTGCCCATGGCCTGGCTGGCACGTGCGCCCTGGCCGCCCCGGCCCCTGGCCTGGAAGATCGCACTGGCTGGGCTCTTGCTGCAGGCTGGCTACCTGGGTGGGGTGTGGGCCGCCGTTCGCGAGGGCATGACTGCCGGGCTCGTGGCCCTCATCATGGGCCTGCAGCCCATTCTCACCGCGGTGTTCTTAAGCCTGCTCAAGGAGCGCATTCAGCCCGCGCAATGGATGGGATTGGCCCTGGGGTTTGGGGGCGTGGGGCTGGTGGTCTGGGCCAAGCTGAGCCTGGTGGGCCTCTCGGATGCCAGCCTTTGGTTGGCCGCGTTGGCCCTGGCCTCGATCACCATCGGCACGCTGTATCAGAAGCGGGCCTGCCCAGACTTCGACCTGCGCACGGGTGCAGCCATTCAGTTCATGGCCTCGGCTCTGGCCTGCCTGCCCTTTGTTTTGCTCATCGAGACCCGCGAAGTCACCTGGCATCCGGAGTTGATCTTCGCGCTGGCCTGGTCGGTGCTGGCCATTTCCGTGGGCGCCATCTTCCTGCTCTTCATCCTCATTCGCGAGGGTGCAGCCACCCAGGTGACCAGCCTGCTCTATCTCACGCCGCCCACCACGGCGGCCATGGCCTGGCTGCTATTCGATGAACCCTTCACCTTCACCACGCTGGTGGGCACGCTGGCCACCATGGCCGGGGTCTGGCTCGTGAGCCGAGCGGCGCGTACTTAAAACCGAATCCAGACCACCACGGCCACCAGTGCCACCGTGGCCCAGCCGATTCGGTCCACATACTGCTCGAGCAAGTTCTCCATGCGCGCGCCACCCCAGCGCATGAGCAACGCCACCAGATAGAAGCGCCCGCCACGGCCCACGAGCGAGGCCAGGATAAAGGGCAGTAACGGCATGCCCGCCACACCCGCAGCAATTGTGAAGACCTTGTAGGGAATGGGCGAGAAGCCCGCAATCAGCACGGCCCAGAAGCCCCAGTGTTCGAACCAGGTCTGCGCGGTCACAAAGGGTTCCCAATAGCGGCTCTGCTCGAGCCAGGGCGCAATGGCATCGAAGGCCAGGGCACCAATCCAGTATCCAAAGAGGCCGCCGAGCACCGAGGTCACGGTGGTCACCGTGGCAAACCAGAGGGCCCGCCTGGGCTGTCACCCGCCGATAGAGGTTGGAGAAGACAGACTTCATGAGCGGCCATCATACAATCGCGGCATGACCGCCTTTGACTTCGAGTCGCCGCGCGCCGCCTTCCGCCGGGGCATGCGAGACGCATTGGGGGCACCGGCGGCGGTGCTCTTTGCCGGCATGCTCGGCTTTGCCGCCCTGGGCCACAGCATGGGGTTGTCCTTCTGGACCACCACGGGGTCTAGCCTGCTCATGTACGCCCTGCCCGGCCAGGTGGTCTTTGTGGAAATGATGGCCACCGGAGCCTCGGCCTTGGTGGTCGCGCTCGCGGCCATGCTCACTGCGGCCCGCTTCTTTCCCATGACCCTCACCGTCATGCCGCAGATTCCTGCAGAGCAGCGCAACGGCTGGCTCTATGCCTGGGTGCACACCCTCTCCATGACGAGCTGGGCCATTGCCATGCGCGACTTCCCCAAGATGGACCCAGGCCACCGCCGCGCCTACTTCTGTGGGCTCGGCCTGGTCTGCTGGGGCGTGTCGGCACCGGGCACGGCACTCGGCTATCTGCTGGCCGGCCAGGTGCCACTGCCCCTCACACTGGCCCTGGTCTTTATCAATCCACTGTTCTTTCTGCTCACCTTTGCCGAGGTCAAGCCCTTGGCCAACCGCCTGGCCATTGTCCTGGGTGGCGTGCTGGGGCCACTGACCTACCTGGTCTCCCCGGACCACAGCCTGCTCATCACCGGCCTCATCGGAGGCAGCCTCGCCTACCTGGTGGTGCGCTGGAAAGAGACGCGCAGGCCTGCATGACCGAGTTGCTCGCGCTCACCGGGGCCGTGCTCGGCACCTACCTTTGGCGAGCCCTGGGGGTCTCGTTTTCTGGGCGCATCAACACGGGCAGTGAGGTCTTTCGTTGGGTGGCCTGCATCACCTACGCCATGGTCGCGGGCCTCACCCTGCGCATTCTGCTGCTGCCAGTCGGCCCACTCGCACAGGTCTCCATGGGCGCGCGACTCTTGGCGGCCGGCATGGCCTTTGCGGTCATGGTCTGGCCCAATCAGCGCTGGGGTGGGCTCGTGCCTGGCCTGCTCTCCGGCAGCCTGATCATCCTCGTGGCCAGTCTGGTCTAAAGTCTTGTCATGACCGCCGCCCTCGCCCCGTTTGCCGCTGCCCTGCTGCTGGCCTATTTGTTGGAGCCCATCACCAGAGGCCTGACCCAACGGGGCCTGCCGCGGGCACTCTC
>JBEARM010000108.1:0-3615 GCA_041163175.1 Pseudomonadota bacterium
GCGATCGCCGATGGTGATGAGGAACTGTTTGGAGCCCACCGTGGGATGCCGCAGCACCGCCTCAATGGCGCCAGCCAGATCAAAGCCAAAGGCCTCGAAGTCATCGGCAGGCACCGGGCTTGTACGGGCATCTTTGTGAAGCTTGGGGGGCTTGCCCAGCAGCACGGACAAAGGCAGGTCGACGGGCTGCTGGCCAGTGGATGCCGCATCAATGAGTTGAAGACGGTCGTCGTCCACGGCGCGGCCCACCACCGCGAACGGGCAGCGCTCCCGCTCACACAGCCCCTCGAAGAGATCTAGCGAGGTGGGTGCAATGGCCAGCACATACCTCTCTTGGGATTCGTTGCACCAGATCTCGGCAGGTGAGAGGCCGGATTCATCAAGCGGCACATCTGAGAGACGGAACACACCGCCACGATCGGACCCATGGACAAGCTCTGGAAATGCGTTGGAGAGGCCACCAGCGCCAACATCGTGGATCGACAAAATGGGATTGCCCTCGCCCATGGCCACGCAGGCATCAATCACCTCTTGCGCACGGCGCTGCATCTCTGGGTTGCCCCGCTGAACCGAGTCGAAATCGAGCTGAAGGTCGTTCTGGCCGGACTGGATCGATGAAGCTGCACCCCCGCCAAGGCCAATCCGCATACCAGGCCCACCCAACTGGATCAGCAACGCCCCCACCGGGATGCTCGACTTGTGCACCTGCTCATCTGGAATGACCCCCACCCCACCCGCCAGCATGATGGGTTTGTGATAGCCCCAGTGTCGATTGCCATGATGCAGTTCGAAGCTTCGAAAGTAGCCCGCCAGGTTCGGCCGGCCAAACTCGTTGTTGAAGGCTGCTCCCCCGAGTGGGCCCTCGATCATGATGGCGAGCGGCGAGGCCATTCGGGCAGGCTCATGTGGTGCATCAGAGAAATCCAAGTGCGAGACCGCAAAGCCGGTGAGGCCGGCGCGAGGCTTGGCCCCACGGCCTGTGGCGCCCTCGTCTCGAATCTCGCCACCGGCGCCAGTGGCCGCGCCTGGAAAAGGACTGATGGCCGTGGGATGGTTATGAGTCTCGGCCTTGAGCACCGTGTGCAACGTCATCGGCTGAACCACATACGGGCCAGGTTCCCCGGCCGAGGCCAAGAGCCGGTGCGCCGAAGCGCCCTGCAGAACCGCAGCATTGTCGGAATAAGCCGACAGCGTGCCCTCGGGTGTCTGGGCATGGGTGTGCCGAATCATCTGGAAGAGACTCGAGGCCATGGGCATGCCATCGATGGCAAAGCTTGCATTGAAGATCTTGTGGCGACAGTGCTCGGAGTTCGCCTGGGCGAACATCATCAGCTCGACATCGGTCGGGTCTCGGCCGAGCCTCGCATAGGCCTCGGCCAGATAGGCCATCTCGTCATCTGAGAGTGCAAGACCAAGCCGACGGTTCTCCTCGCGAAGGCGGGCCATGGCATCGGCGCCCAAGGGGGCAACAACAAGCCGACCGGCGGGCCGATCGTCGAAGTATTCGGATGCTGGTATGCCCAGAAAGACCTCGTCGACCATGCGATCGTGTAAGAGGCCCGAGCGGGCGACAGCCTGGAGATTCTTGCCACGAAGGACATGGCGAATGCCGCGCTCGACTCGGCGCACCTCGGTCACGCCACAGGCATGAAAGATGTCGAGGGCCTTGGAGGACCAGGGTGAGCGGGTGCCCTGCCGTGGCAAGACCCAAAGGGCATCCGGCTGGGCCGAGAGATCGCGGACAGGCCGGGGGAGGTCGAGCAGCTGGCAGACCACATCGGGCGGGGGCAGGCCACCCGGCTCCCATGCCGCGCCTGCCTCAAGCTGCACAAGGTGGCACCAGTGGGCCGACACCACCGAGGCCGAGGCGTCGACCTGACGCAACTTCTCCGTGAGGCGGGCCAGACGAAAGGCAGACAGCGCAGGCGCCCCCGGGAGGCAGCGAAAGGTGGACATCCCCAAATTATACGGATGTCACTGCTGCGGCTTTGTGAGCTCGAAGTACCCCTTGAAGCGGCCTGCGAAGACCGTTTTGAGTTCCGCGCCATCCTGTCGCATCTGGATGTCGACCCCTGGCTGCGCCCGGGGCTCCACGGCCGAAACAGCCACGAGACCAACAGGCCACGAGACCGACAGGGAGGCTGCCATGGGCAGGTAGCCATCGAGGTAGCGCCGCATGAGCGGGCCGGCCTGAAGACGCCATCCGCCGCCGTCGACCGCGTCCAAGGCCTTTGATGACAATGCAATGCAGATGGAGGCGCCGCGACGAACATCGGTGAGGGTCACCAGATGACCATCGACCTGAACCCCGCCGATGCCAGCATGCTCGCCGACCGTGAGGGTCTTGAGACGCTGCGGGTTGAAGGCGATGACCACCTTTCGAATCGGGTCGAGCTGCCGATGGCAGGTGGCCAGTTCCACCAGACCAGTCTCAAGACTTGCGGCCGTGAGGGCCACCCGTGACTCATACCGGTAGGCATTCGGGTCGGGGTTGGTGGCCAAGAATCGGAGCTCGCCCTCGCGCGCAATGTCAGAGAACTCCAACGCCTGTATGGACGCCAGCGGCAGGGCCATCAACAGGAGTGCCACGCACAGCCGCAGCCGGCGGCACCATTCAGACATGAACCTCAACATCACCGACCCTGCTCCAGCAGTGGTGAGAGCACGGCCCAGATGGTGTCCAGAATTCTCGGCTGGGCAGCCGCATTCGGATGGATGCGATCGGCTTGGAAATAGCGCAGGTCGGTGGCAAAGCCCTCGAGCATGAAGGGCACGAGCCGAACGCCTTCTGCCTTTGCCAGCCGAGGAAAGATGGCCTGGAATTGATTGGCGTAGGTGGCCCCGTAGTTCGGGGGCACAGCAATGCCGACAAGAACCACCTCTGAGCCCACCTGCCGGGCTGCACGGATCATGTCACGCAAGTTCTGTTCCGTGTGCGCCAGAGACAGGCCACGCAAGGCGTCGTTGGCCCCCAGCGCGAGCACCACGATGCGGGGACGCACCTGGCCCAGCACCCGTTCGAACCGCTGCAGGCCACCATGGGTGGTCTCGCCAGACAGGCTGCGATTGACCACCCGCCAGGCGGGCGACTTCGGCAGGCGCTTCTCGAGCAGGTGCCCCCAGCCCTCGGCGGGAGACAGGCCATAGGCCGCCGAGAGGCTGTCGCCGTAAATGAGTATGCTTGGGGCGGCGGCCAAGCCAGGCCTCAAGAGTGCCGTTGCCGCCAGCAGCATGGTCACCCCCAACAGGAGCGCAGCACGCCGTGAGCATTCATCACCAATCTTCTGCCATCCGAGCGGTTTCATTGTTTAAGACTGTATCCGATGGCAACGATGAATTGAACATTCTCCAAGACATCTCCCTCAGTGTGATGCCGGGGCAGTCGCTGGCCATCGTGGGCCCCTCGGGCTGTGGAAAGTCCACCCTGTTGGGCCTGCTCGCGGGACTCGATGTCCCCACCCGCGGGCAGGTCTTCTGGGGCCATGACGAAATCTCTGCGCTCGACGAAGAGGGCCGCACCCAACGACGCCTTCGGGATGTGGGCTTTGTCTTTCAATCCTTTCAGCTGCTGCCACAGCTCAATGCCACTGAAAATGTCATGCTGCCGCTCGATCT
>JBEARM010000109.1:0-6430 GCA_041163175.1 Pseudomonadota bacterium
TGGAGTCGGGCCGCGTCTGTGTTCAGCTCGCCAATGGCGAGATCACGGGCCTTCGAGACCCGGCTGCCTTCCTGGGCCACCAGGGCGACCTGCTCGAGCCCAGCGTGCTCCTGTTTCGGCACCACGGCATTCACTTTGAACTCGTGATCGACCCCAAGGCGAGCATCGGCCAAGTCGATCCGGCCGGCGTGAGCGACCTCATTCTTGAGGCCGCACTCTCCACCATTCTCGACCTGGAGGACTCGGTGGCGGTTGTGGACACCGAGGACAAGCTGCTGGGCTATCGAAACTTCCTGGGTGTGGTGCAGGGCAGCCTCACCGAGCGGGTGTCCAAGGGTGGCAAGACCATCCTTCGCGGCCTCAATGGCGACCGTTACTACACCAAGCCCGAGGGTGGCAGCCTTGTGCTGCCTGGCCGCTCGCTGCTCTTCATTCGCAACATGGGCCTGCTCACCACTCACCCGGCCGTGCGATACCGCAAGGCCGACGGCTCCTGCCGCGACATCCCCGAGGGCATTCTCGATGCCGTGGTGACTGTGGCCATCGCCTTGCACGACATTCAAGGCCGCGGTCGTCTGCCCACGGGCGAGGCCATTCGCAACAGCCGCGCAGGCAGCATCTACGTGGTCAAGCCCAAGCTGCATGGCCCGGCAGAGGTAGCCTTCAGTGCTGCGCTCTTTGCCAAGGTGGAGGCCCTGCTCGGCCTGCCCGTCAACACGGTGAAACTGGGTGTCATGGATGAAGAGCGCCGCACCAGTGTGAACCTGAAGGCGTGTATCGCAGCGGCCGAAAGCCGCATTGCTTTCATCAACACGGGCTTTCTCGACCGAACCGGCGATGAGATGCACTCGGCCATGCTCGCAGGCCCGATGATTCGAAAGGCCGACATGAAGGCCAGCGCCTGGATCCACGCCTATGAGCGCAACAATGTGCTTGTGGGTCTGGCCTGCGGGCTGCGTGGCAAGGCCCAGATTGGCAAGGGCATGTGGGCCATGCCAGACAAAATGGCCGCCATGCTGGAGCAGAAAATCGCCCATCCCAAGGCGGGTGCCAACACGGCCTGGGTGCCCAGCCCCACGGCCGCCACACTGCATGCGCTTCACTACCATCAGGTGGCCGTGGCCGATATTCAGCAGGGCCTGGAGCAGATCGATGCTGATGCAGAGCGCCCAGCCCTCCTTCAAGGCCTCCTCGCCGTGCCGGTGGCCGAACATGCCAACTGGTCTGAGGCCGAAAAACAGCAGGAGCTCGACAACAACATCCAGGGCATTCTGGGCTACGTGGTGCGCTGGATCGACCAGGGCGTGGGCTGCTCCAAGGTGCCCGACATCCAGAACGTGGGCCTCATGGAAGACCGAGCCACCCTGCGCATTTCCAGCCAGCATGTCTGCAACTGGCTGCGCCATGGCGTGGTCACCGAAGACCAGGTTCGTGCCACCTTCACGCGCATGGCGGCCGTGGTGGATGAGCAAAATGGGGCTGACCCCTTCTACACCCCCATGGTGCCGAACCTCTCGGGCAGCAAAGCCTTCCAGGCCTCGTGCGACTTGGTCTTTCAGGGCCTCGAGCAGCCCAACGGCTATACCGAGCCGCTGCTCAACCAGTGGCGACTGGCTGCAAAGCAGGCGGCCTAGCGCTACACTGGGGTCATGCAGGCAGTCTCAAAATCTGTTTGGACCCTCCCGGGGCTGGCCCTGTTCGGCCTCGCCAGCCTCTTCTCACTCCCGGCCGTGGCTTCCAAGAAGGAGCCCGTCGCCTGCTACATCTCCGAGCGCAAGATCAACCGCGAGAACACACGCATCAATTGCATCTACAAATGCCCCGATGGGCGCACAGAGCGTGAAGTGGTGCCCCGATCCGCGCAGTGCCCCTCCAAAATCGAAGTCACCCGCTAGCCCCTTCGATGCTGGGTCTCCCGGCAGGCTGACCCTGATGCCAACCTTCATGCCGGCCCTTTAGTTTTTCTCGCCCGGGCCGATCCCATCTCCATGGGAAGCGTCCATCCAATTCATCGTTTCGCGGTCGACCGAGGTGCTCTGAAGGGCATCGGTGCTCGGCTGCTTCAGCACGAGCGGGACCAGGCCTTCGATGCCCGCCAGCTCACGCCAGCCGAGCGGCTGTTCTTTCAGGTCTGGGCCAGTGAGGGGTTCTCCACGGTGATCTTCCGCGAGGGGCAAACCCTGTGCTCGACTGGCGAGGTGCCCGAGGCCGCCTACGTGATCATCTCCGGCTCGGTGGTCATGCAGGGAGGTCGCGAGTCTTACTCACTGGGGCCCGGCGCGGTGATCGGTCTGGCTGAAGGGCTCTGCCAAGTGCCCGCCCAGTTCACGGCCCGCTCTACCAGCCTGCTCAATTGCAAGCTCATTCCCATGGATGCCGCCATTCGAACAGTGACTCGCACAAGCCCAGGCCTGCGCGAGGTCTTTCGGCTCACCATTCGGCGCATTCTGGGTGAGGCTGCACCCATTCCTCGGTGGCTTGCAGCATGAGTCCGGCCGCATGCCCGATTGAGACCGTCTTTCGTGAGGCGACCCCCCGCCTGAAGGCGGTGCAGGCGGGGAGCCATCAGGTGGCCGTCTCGCTCGAGCAACTCATTCGACTCTTGGTGAGCGATGGCCCTGAGCTCGAGGCAGCGCTGCCAAGACTGAAGGCACAGGCCTCGCAACGGATGGTGGAACCGCTGCAAGTCGTCGAGCTCGCCAAGGCCATCAGCGCGGCGCCTGCCCTCAGACCGGCAGCAGCACCCGTGGCGCCACCGGCGGAGGCAACACCGATTCTCGAGCAGGGCGTCGAGCCACAGTCCTCTACAGACAGCCTTTGGCTTCCCTACGAGGAGCTCGAGGCCCTGCTTCGCAACAACTCTTCGACCAATGTCAGGCCCCTGATGGAGGCCCTGCTCCTTCAGTCTTTGGCGAGCCAGGCTGTCGAATCCTCAGCAGAGCCAACACCAGCACGCCAAGCAGCATGACGCCCACGGAAACCGACACTGCATTCTGACTCGCGGCGTACTGAACACTGGAGTGGGTGAGGTAGGCCGAAGAGGCACAGAACAGCAAGGGCACGACCGGATAGAGCGGCACCCGAAACGGCCGCGCCGCAGACGGCTCACGCCAGCGCAGCACCAGCAAGGCCAGGCCCACCAGCGTGAGAAAGAACCAAAAGACGGGCGCCGTGAACTCCACCATCGCCTCAAAGCCATCGTGCTGAAAGGCCCCAAAGCCCACCAGCCCCAGGCTGATAAAGCCCTGTATCCAGATGGCTCGGGTTGGCACGCCGATGTCCTCCCGCCACTGAGACAAGCCTCGAAGACCTTGCCAGTCGGCACCAAGGGACTGCATGGTGCGGCCACCAATGATCATGGTGGCGTTGATGCTGGTGAGTGCGGCCAGCGCCACGATCACGCCCAGCAGGCGCTCGGCCCAGGGCCCCAAGGAGAGTCGCACGGCGTCGGCCGCTGCCGCCTTGCTCTGGGCCAAGCCCTGTAGCCCCAATGCATGAACCAAGGACAGGTTCACCAACAAGTAGAGTGCGGAGATCAACAGCAGGGTAGCCCCAATGCATGAACCAAGGACAGGTTCACCAACAAGTAGAGTGCGGAGATCAACAGCAGGCTGCCCACCAGCACCCAGACCATCGTGCGCGCCTGTCCTTTGACTTCCGAGGAGAGATAGGCCGCCTCTCCCCAGCCGCCAAAGGTGAGCAGCACAAAGACCATGGCCAAGCCCAACAAGCCCAGGGGCGGTGTGGTGTCAAACCAAGGCATCTCAGAGAGCGACCCTTGGGCCGGTGGACCCCAGAGGCCCACCATCACCACCACCGCCAGGCCAAGCAAGGCTGCAGCCAGCAGCAAGGACTGCAGGCGGGCAGACGCCTGAAGGCCAAAGAGATTGGTCAGCGTGAGCAGCACGATGATGAGCGCGGCCCAGACCGCAGCAGAGTAGCCCCCCAGGGACCAAACCTCGGTCATGTAGTCGCCAAAGACGTAGCCGAGCAATGCGATGGCACCCGGGTTGATCACAAAAGCCTTGGCCCACGCATACAGGAAGGACAAATGCCGGCCAAATGCACGCTGCAGGAAGTGGTACTCGCCGCCAGAGCTCGGAAACGCGGTACATAGCTCCGCATAACAGAGGGCACCCGCCAACGACAGGAGGGCTCCGCCCACCCACAAGGCCAGCAGCCAGCCAAGGTCGCCCGTGATGCCGGCAACCATGGAAGGCGTCTTGAAGATGCCTGCGCCCACGACGATGCCCACAATCACCGCCACGGCCGCAAGCGGTGTCAACAGCCGCGCATGCGCCTGGCCCGGCTGTGGCGAGTTGCTCACTGCCCGGGTGCAGGCTTCTTGCTGGTTCGGCTGCCGCTGATCAGTGTGGGCATGACCGCCGGCTGCATGCGGCCAGAAAGGCGCTCACCATCCACACGTCCGTCGAACATCAGGACCTGGCCGCCCTGCATCGTGACCTGGAATGTCATGTCTGCGCCCCGCATGCGCGCGGAGTCGATTGGGACAGTCTGCCCATCGAGGGTGAGGCGACCTGTGAGCATCTGGTGAGTCTGTCGCAACTCCAACTTGGCCGGCTGCTTGTAGCCCGGCACTTGAATCGACCATGTTCCTTCGACCAGGGCGGGGATGATCCACAGGTAGCCTGAGGCTGCACTGGTCTCGATGCGCTGGTCGGGCTCCCAGGTCTGCATGTCAAAGGAGTGAGACACCACCCGGGTGCCCGGAGGCATCTTCTTCAGGATGGGCTTGAGCCGAAGGTTGAGCTCGGGCAGCAGGTACATGGTCACCACAGTGGCCTTGCTGAAGTCTTCTTCGAAAATGTCTCCCCGAATGATGCGCACCTTCTCCCCAACACCTGCGCGCAGCGCATTGCGCTGGGCCAGGCCCGCCATGTCAGCGTCGTACTCAATGCCCACCGCCCGGGCACCGAACTGCCGGGCTGCAGCGATGGCGATTTTTCCATCTCCCGCGCCAAGGTCGTAGACCAGGTCTTTGGATGTGACACCGGCCGCATTGAGCATGGCGGTGACCATCTCATCCGGGGTGGGGATCCAGATCACATCCTTTCCAGCCTGGCCCATGGTGGGCTCGTACTTGTCGTCACCGAGTTCGGCCGACACAGAGGGCACAGCAAGGGCCATCAACGCAAAAGAAGCCAGCGAAGTCAGGAGCATGCGCACGGGGTCACCTATGAAGGGAAATGGTCGGCCGCCAAACAGGCGGAACGAGCAAATCTTATTAGAATTGGAGGCCTGTGGGGACGTAGCTCAGCTGGGAGAGCGTCGCGTTCGCAATGCGAAGGTCGGGAGTTCGATCCTCCTCGTCTCCACCAAATTGAGGCTGACCTGCTGGAGGCCCTCCTCGCAGAAGATCAGAAACCTTGAAACAAAAAATCCAAGGCAGCAGTGATCTGATCCCGCTCTCCAGCCAGCGAAGTGACGGGCTCCCTCAGCACCCGATGGGGTATTGCGCCCATCTTCGGCGTTTCCAACAGCAGCTCTTCGCCGTGAATGGTGAAGGTGGGCGTCAGGCGATTCGACAATTTGACCTTCGGGAATGCTTTGAGGCTGCGCAACGGAATCACCACCCGGGTGTCGAGTCCATCTAGCAAATTACTCTGCACATCCAGCAAGTAGGGCGTCGTCGTGGCCTGACTGCCTGGATTGGCATAGACATCAAAACGTGCCACTAGAAGCTTCTCCATTCGTCCAGTGGTAAACCCTCGGCGTCAACGGTTGCGTTGTAGGCGGCGATGAAGTCGGCGTGATCTGCACGCCACCTGCGCTCTTGCTCGCGCCGTACGAGATCGCGCAGGTAGTTGTCGCAGACCTGAGAAATGTTGATCTCAAGCTCCTTGGCCGCTTCTAACACGTCGCTGCTCAGGGTCAGGTTGGCGGCTCGTTTGCCAGGCAGGCCTGCGCGTGCGCGGCGGGTGGTCTGTGTGGCTGGCATAGCGTTCTCCATGCGCATTAAAGTGTGCGCATATATTAACCCGCATGCGTGACTGAGTCCTAAGACCTGCCCTCACATCTTTTTCACACAGTGCTTGCTTGACCCCGAGCATGGTGTTGCCATACTTTCTTCGGTAACGCATGAGGTCGTATGTCGAGCACACTCACCATGAAGAAGCAGGTCAGGGGGACCGAGCCGGGGCGCCGCTGCCAATCCCGTTCCGATGAAGACTCTCACGGCACCGAGGAAACCCTCATCAACACAGCGGCTGAACTTATCCTCAAGCACTTGCATCTAGAAGGCTTGCCCTATCCGGGAGTTGCGCGATGCTCAAACTTTTTTTCCCGATAGTCCTCGCAACCATCTCCGCTTCTTGGGGTGTCGCTGTTGCTGGAGCTCCCACCGATGTAACCCGAGAACTGGCCAGAACGGCTCCTCTAGCGGATCTTCACATGCACGTTTACGGTATCG
>JBEARM010000110.1:0-3516 GCA_041163175.1 Pseudomonadota bacterium
AGCCCGTTGGAAGAGGTGGTGCAGGTGCACGCCCAGGCTGCCCGCCTCGTGGGCCTCGCGGGCGGCCTGCTTCAACTGGCCCAAAATCTGCGGCTCACCGAGCACCATGGAGTCCAGGCCACTGGCCACGCGAAAGACATGCCGTACGGCCTGTGGCTCGGTGTGCTGGTAGAGGTGATGAATCAACTCGCCAGGCTGCACCTGCGAGCGCTCTGCAAGCCAGGCCAGGGCCTGCTCGCGTGCCGCCTCGGGCTGGGGCGTGGCCAGGTAGAGCTCGGTGCGGTTGCAGGTGGAGACCAAGGCCTGCTCCGGGGCCGAACCCGAGAGCACCCCACGCAGCGCATGCAGGTTCTCCCGCAGCGCGTCGCCCGGAAAGGCAAGCCGCTCCCGAATCGACAGGGGCGCGGACTGATGGTTGAGGCCAAAGGCAAACAGCTGCATAAGGCCTTGATTCTACGAGAAGTGGTCGAGTCGGTAGCCGATGCCGTACACGGGAGAGAGTCGAAAGCCTTGGTCGGGTGTGAGGCCGAGTTTCTGGCGCACACGGGAGATGTGGGTGTCGATGGTGCGAGTCTGCACGTGCTCGTTGTGCCGCCAGACCTGGAGCCGGATCTCATTGCGAGACACGGTCTGGCCAAGTTGACCCAGCAGCATCTGGGCGCACTGGAATTCCTTGTCGGTGAGCGCCACGGCCTGCCCATTGCGGTGGGCCTGGGGCCCGTTCTCGCCGTGGGGGTCGAGCCGAATGGACCCGATCGGCCCGATGGTCTGAGCCTGTTCCATGCGTTCAGCCCGCCTGCGGCGAACGCTTGCGCTCAGGCGAGCCTGCAATTCCGCCGCGCGAAAGGGCTTGTGAACATAGTCGTGTGCGCCCAGTGCGAAGGCCTGCACCAGGCTTGCCTCGTCGGTGGCCCCAGTGAGCATGATCATGGCCGGCCCCTGCGCCCGGTGCTGGCTGGCCCGGGCCCGATGGGCTGCCAGCACATCCAGCCCCGTCATGTCCGGTAGGCGCAGGTCACACAGAACCGCATCGAAATGCTGGCGGTCCAGGGCATCGAGCAGCAGCTGGCCGCGCGCAAATCGGCGAACCTGCCAGCCTTGAAGCTGCAGCAACTCGCAGAGTTGCGTCGCCAGTTGGTCATCGTCTTCGAGAACCGCCACGTGGCCCATGGCCTGCGTTGCGGGGCTGCCCGGCGCCGATGCGGCCGGGTCTGGGAGGTGATGCTGTTTCAAGGTGGGCTGCCTGTCCAAAAAAGCTGGCAGGGTAGCCCGCCTGGGTTCACTCGCCCTGTGGGCTTTCCTGACACCCCAAGAAAAGTTGATAGGCGGGGTGGTTCGACTCGTCCCAGTGGGGGTATCCCAGCTGCGCCAGAAAATTCTGGAAGTCAGCCTCGTCAGCCTTGGGCACCTGAAGGCCCACCAGAATGCGGCCGTAGTCCGCCCCGTGGTTGCGGTAGTGAAAGAGCGAGATGTTCCAGCTCGGGTTCATCGCTGAGAGGAACCGCATCAGTGCACCGGGCCGCTCCGGAAATTCAAATCGGTAGAGCCGCTCCTCGCGGGCCAGGTCGGAGTGCCCGCCCACCAGATGCCGCAGGTGGGCCTTGGCCACCTCGTCATTCGAGAGGTCCAGGGCATCAAAGCCAGCGGCCTGTAATTGGCTGGCAATGGCCTGGGCCTCGGATGGCTCTGAGAGCTGCAGGCCCAGGAAAATATGCGCCTGTTTGGCATCTGCGATGCGGTAATTGAATTCGGTGACGTTGTGCTGGCCCAGCAGGCCGCAGAAGCGCTTGAAGCTGCCGCGGGCCTCCGGAATGGTCACGGCAAAGATGGCCTCGCGGCCTTCACCGATCTCACTGCGCTCACTCACAAAGCGCAGCCGGTCAAAGTTCATGTTGGCCCCGCAGGTGATGGCCACCAGGGTGCGTGGCGTGCCATCGGGCCCAAGGGCGCCAGCCCGGGCCACCCAGGCCTTCAAGCCCGCCACGGCCAGGGCGCCGGCCGGCTCCTGAATGGCGCGGGTGTCCTCGTAGACATCCTTGATGGCGGCGCAGACCGCATCGGTGTCGACTCGGACCATCTCATCGACCAACTCCTTTGCGAGCCGGAAGGTCTCCTCGCCCACGCGCTTGACTGCCGTGCCATCGGAGAAGAGGCCCACCTCGGCCAGTGTTACCCGCTCGCCACGCTCAAGCGACTGGGCCATGGCATCGGAGTCCTCGGTCTGCACACCAATGACGAGCGTCTCGGGCCGCAGGGCCTTGATGAAGGCGGCCACGCCGGCCACCAGTCCGCCACCGCCCACGGCCACGAAGACGGCATCGATGGGGTCGGGGTGTTGGCGCAGAATTTCCATGCCCACTGTGCCCTGGCCGGCGATCACATCGGGGTCGTCGAAGGGGTGAACGAAGGTGAGGCCCTGGGCCTGCTGCAGCGTGAGGGCATGGTCGTGGGCATCGGAGTAGGAGTCGCCATGCAGGATGATCTCGGCCCCACGGTTGCGCACCGCCTGCACCTTCACGGTGGGGGTGGTCACCGGCATGACAATCACGGCGCGGCAGCCCAAGGTCTGGGCCGCCAGGGCCACACCCTGGGCATGGTTGCCGGCCGAGGCGGCAATCACACCACGGGCCCGCTGTTCGGGCGAGAGGTGGGCCATTTTGTTGTAAGCCCCTCTGAGCTTGAAGGAAAAGACGGGCTGGGTGTCCTCGCGCTTGAAGAGCACCCGGCATCCCATCCGGCGGCTCAGGCTGGGGGCGGCCTCCAGTGGCGTTTCCTCGGCCACATCGTAGACACGGGCATTCAGGATGTTCAGCAGGTAATTCGTGGTCATGCCAGCAGTGTAAAGGGTCATCGGAGGGTCCTCGGCAGGCCATCGGGGCCGTAGAATCGAGGTTCTATGAACGCACCCCTGCCGCCAGCCCTGCTGGCCTCCACCCTTGCCGCCGATGATCCTTCGGCCACGCGGCTGCGTGAGATTCCGTACAACTACACCTCGTTCTCGGATCGGGAGATCGTCTGTCGTGTGCTGGGGGAGGAGGGCTGGTCTCTGGTCTCGGAGCTGCGCCAGGAGCGGCGCACGGGCCGCTCGGCCAAGATGCTCTACGAGGTGATTGGCGACATCTGGGTGGTGGAGCGCAACCCCTACTTACAAGACGACTTGCTGCAGAACCCCCGCAGGCGGGCGCAGCTCATCGGCGCGCTTCACCATCGCCTCTCCGAGATCGACCAGCGTCGTTCGCGCGATGCCACCGACCCCGAGGCCGCCGAGCGAGACCGCCGCGTGCACGGGCTCTTGGCGCTGGCCCGCACCGCTGTCACACGCTTTGCCCAGTCCTTTGATGACACGGCCGGCCTGCGGCGTCGGGTGGCCAAGCGCCTTGCGCGCCATACCGCAGCCGACAACATTCGGTTTGACGGCCTCTCGCGGGTCTCGCATGTCACCGATGCCACTGACTGGCGTGTGGAGTACCCCTTTGTGGTGCTGGTGCCCGACACCGAGGCTGAGATGGCGCCCCT
>JBEARM010000111.1:0-3507 GCA_041163175.1 Pseudomonadota bacterium
CCCGCCACCAGTGGCTTCATCGGTGAGTTCATGGTGATACTCGCGGCGGTTCAGTTCGACTTCTGGGTTGGTCTGCTGGCCGCAACAGCCCTCATTCTTGGTGCCGCCTATACGCTCTGGATGATCAAGCGGGTGATCTTTGGTGAGGTTGCCAACGACCACGTCGATGCCCTGAAGGATGTCAATGGGCGAGAGTTCGGAATGCTCATGGCCATGGCCTTCTTGGTCCTGCTCATGGGGGTCTGGCCTGCACCCTTCACTGACCGCATGACCACCTCGGTGGAGGCACTTCTGGCCCATGTCGCCGTTTCCAAGCTTCCTGTGGGGGTCACGCCATGACTGCGGCCACGCTGAATTTCTCCACCATTGCTGTCGAGATTGCGCTGCTGCTGCTGCTCTCGTTGGTCATGCTGCTCGACCTCTTCTCGAAGCGTCGTGAGCAGGCAGTGCACATCACCAGTGTGCTGGGGCTCTTGGTGTTGGCTGCATGGCAGGCCATCGAGATCGCCAGTCTCACACCCACAGTGGGTATGAATGGTCTGGTGGTGGTTGACCCAATGGGCGCATTTCTGAAGGCTGGTGCAGCCCTTGCGACCGCCGTTACCCTTATCTATGCGCGACGAACCCTGCCCGATCAGGCCATGGGCAGCGGTGAGTTTCACCTCTTCGCACTCTTTGCCCTGCTGGGTGGTTTTGTCATGATCTCGGCCAATCACCTCCTCACCATCTACATGGGGGTGGAGCTGCTCTCGTTGTCGCTTTATGCGGCGGTGGCACTGCGCCGCGACAGCGCCTTGTCGACCGAGGCGGCCATGAAGTACTTCGTGCTTGGTGCCTTGGCCTCGGGCTTCTTGCTCTACGGCATGTCCATGATCTATGGCGCAACCGGCAGCCTCGAGATCACCACCATCCAAGACAAGCTTGCAGCCGGATCAGCCGACCGGCTTGTGATGGTCTTTGGCACTGTGTTTCTTGTGGCTGGGCTCGCCTTCAAGCTGGGGGTGGTGCCGTTTCACATGTGGGTGCCCGATGTCTACCAAGGGGCTCCCACGGCAACAGCACTGCTCATCGGTGCGGCGCCAAAGTTTGCAGCCTTTGCCATCACCATCCGCCTGCTGGTCTCTGGCCTGATCGGTGTGGCCGTCGACTGGCAGCAGATGCTGCTGGTGCTTTGCGTGCTCTCGTTGCTGGTGGGCAACCTGGTGGCGCTCGTGCAGACCAACCTCAAGCGCATCCTCGCCTACTCCACGATCGCCCACATGGGCTTCATGCTGCTGGCGATTGCCTCAGGTGTGCTGGGTGAGCGCACTGACGGCGCGGTGAATGCCTACGGCGCCTCGATGTTCTATGTGGTCACCTATGCGCTCACCACCCTGGGGAGTTTTGGTGTGATCCTGCTTGCGTCCTCCAAGGGGTTTGAGTTCGACACCCTGGATGATTTCAAGGGGCTGGCCAAGACGCGCCCCGACCTCGCCTGGATTATGCTCATCGTCGTCTTCTCTCTGGCGGGCATCCCGCCCACAGTGGGCTTCTACGCCAAGCTTGCCGTGCTGGAATCTGCCGTGATGGCGGGCTATGTTGGCCTTGCAGTCTATGCAGTGATGGCCTCTCTCATTGGTGCCTTCTTTTACCTGCGGATCGTCAAGGTGATGTTCTTTGATGAGCCGGTGCGTGAGCATCCGGTGCCCAGCATCTGCCAGATTCAGCGCTCGCTTCTCTCGGCCAACGGCATTGCTGTTTTGCTGCTGGGTGTGTTGCCAGGCCCGCTCATGGCCTGGTGTGTTCAGGCCATACGGGTGTCTCTCGGAACATGAACGTTAACTCTGCAGCCATTCTTTGGTTATTGATTGGACTTGCCTTGGCCAGCCTGCCATTCCTCACGGAGCGTCGCTTCGGCGTCTGGGTACGTGGGCCCAAGCCATTCTTTTTTCGGCTAATTGAATTGCTTGTGGGCTATGGGCTCATGCTGCTCATCGGCTTTGCGCTGGAGGCGGCGGTCGGTCGGGTACACACACAGACCTGGAACTTCTACGCCATTACCTTTTTGCTCTTCCTGGTGCTGGCCTATCCTGCATTCGTCTGGCGGCACCTTCGGCGTCGGCCCAGCGGCTCATGAGCCTGCCGGATCCCCGGCCTCGTCCAATGCCTGGGGAGCCAAGCCCGGGGCTCACCGAGTCCCGGCAGTCTGGAGACCTCGTCTATGAGGGCGTGCTGCTGAAGATTCATCGCGACCTGGCCACAGCCGCCGATGGCCATGCATGCATTCGGGAGTACACCATTCACCCTGGCGCGGCGGCCATTGTGCCTCTCATCGGGCCAGACCGCGTTCTCATGGAGCGTCAGTGGCGCTACCCACTGAACCGCAGTTTTTTGGAGTTTCCAGCCGGCAAGCTCGATGCTGGCGAACCCCCGCTAAAGGCGGCCCAACGAGAGCTTCAGGAAGAGACGGGATACCGGGCACAACGATGGGCGCCTCTAGGCCCCATGCACCCTGTCATTTCATACTCCACCGAGGTGATTCACCTCTTTTTGGCAGCCGATCTGCTGGCTGGCCAGAGTGCGCGTGAGGCAGGCGAGTGCCTGGAGGTGGTGGAGGTGGGCATTGACGACCTTTTCGCACGCATTCAGGCCGGAGAGGTTACTGACGCGAAAACGCTCTCTGCGGCATTCTGGCTCTCACAGATGAGGGCGGGTGCATTCGTTCCGCAGTGGCAGGAATCGGCCTAGCCATGTTCTCGCAGCTCACATTCGTGCGGCTGGGCTGGATGTGGATTAGCGCAGCCTTGGCCCTCTGGATCACCGACGCCATCTTCGACAGTCTTTGGTTTGATGGCTTCTCAAGCGTTGCCGTCAGTGCACTTGTGCTCACCCTGGTGAACCTCACCCTGAAGCCCTTGCTCATGCTCCTGAGCCTCCCCTTCATCGTCATGAGCCTGGGCTTGGCCATTCCGCTCCTCAATGGCCTGGTGCTCCTGGTGGTGGCCGAGCTGGTCACGGGCTTTCATATTTCTGGTTATTGGATGGGTGTTGCGGCTGGTCTGGCCGTCTCCTTTGTCACGTTTTTGTTGGCTGTGGCCACGGGGCAGCGGCTCATGCGTGTTCAGGTGGGTGGCGGACGAGGCATACATGGCCGACGTGAGCAGCAACGGCCTCCGCCGAGCGGTGGTGCCTCGCCATCGGGCAAGCCTTCGGCCCCCTCCGATGATGATGTCATCGATGTGGAGGTGCGTGAGAAGAAGGAGTCGGATCGACCATGACCAGCCCCGTACCGGCCTTGGTGGGCCAGGCCCTGTGTGACCTCGACACGCCTTGCTTGACGCTCGACCTCGATGCCTTTGAGCGCAATGTCGATCGTCTATTTGAATCGCTTCGGGGCTTCCCAGGTGCGGTGCGTCCGCATGCAAAGAGCCACAAGTGCCCGGAGCTGGCCCGCCGATTGGTGGCCAAAGGGGCCGTGGGCATTTGTTGCCAGAAGGTGAGCGAGGCAGAGGCCTTCGCAGACCACGG
>JBEARM010000112.1:0-4617 GCA_041163175.1 Pseudomonadota bacterium
GTAGAAGCAGGTGGTCTTGCCTGCTCCATTCGGGCCCAGCAGGCCGGTCACCTCACCACTGGAGACCGACATCGACACTTCCTTCACCACCAGTCGACCTTGGTAGCCCTTTCGCAGTTTGCTGACCTGCAGTCTGCTGATCGGGGATGCGCTGGCGACTGCGGTGGTCATTCGGCGGGCTGAGAGGGCCTGGGCATGAGGGTCATGCGGGCGCGGGCCTGGCCAGGCTTAACTTCCACTCCGTAGACCTCGGTGACATTGTTGTAGACCACGCGATCACCTGAGACTTGGTCCATGACCGACTCCCCAGCGAGGCGACGCATCATCGCTTGTTCAGAGAGGATCGCGATCTCGGTCTTGCTGTCGTAATCGATGCGCAGACTCTCCCCCACCATCCACTCGTCGACACCTTCTCGCTTCTGCCGGAAGCGGGCCGGCCGGCCCGTGAGCACCCCCTGGGAGGTGCCATCGGGCTGCTGACGCAATTCGAGCCGGTCGCCGCGTAGCACCAGGCTTCCCTTGGTCAAAGACACATTGCCGCTAAAAACCGTCACCAATTTTTGGTCATCGTGGTCGAGGCGGTCTGCATCAATCTTGGTCGGGGCCTCCCGGTCGGCCTTGGCGGCTTGCGCTGCGTTCTGCGTGCTCCACATCAGAGCCGAAATTACAAAAAACGCACAGAGAGAGGCGACACGGCGCATGGACGAAGTCATTTCTGTTTGGGCAACATCATTCTGCTGTCAGCCAGAATGGTCACCTGATCTGTCTTCTGATTCAAGGTCATGCCCACACCATACAGGGTGGCACCGCCGCGGTAGATCATCACAGGGTCTGCCGTTCGGGCCAGGTTCTCATTGAGTAAAAAAGTCAGGCTGTTGGTCTCAACCCGAATGGCCGGGTCTTCCCCGAAGGCCTGGCGGGTCACGACGACCTTCTGTCGAAGCGTTACGATCGACTGGTCTGCATTGACTTCTCCGCGAAGCGCCGTGGCCATCACGGGTGGCCGGTCGGGTCTCACCGTCACCACCACCGGCTCCGAAAAAATCGATTGCCCGTCGGCCATTTGAGTGATCCTCGGTGTCTGAACTCGTTGGGCTGGCGTGCCACCCTCATTGGTGCGCGTGATGCTGGCGCTATACACGTAAGCAGTCGGGCCGGTGCGGGTGGCCGAGGCTTTTTGCCAGTCGGGCTGCAGGGCCCACTCCGACAGCAGGTAGGAGGCTGCGGCCAAGGCACCCAACAGTGCCACTGAGAGCAGGGTGCCGATGCGATCGGACCAGCGGTTCACGGTGCCCTGGCTTTCAGGATGAAGTCGCAGAGTTCCCCACGGCTGACATCACAGGCAGGTCCGCGAGGTCGTCTCCCATGTGGCCGCAGGCCGCCGATGACAACCCGCTGCTGGCGCTCCATTGTTCGAATGCGTCGAGCTTGTTCTCGCAGCCAAGCAAAACCTGCGAGATGCCCAGTTCACGCGCGCGGTGGAGTACCGAGGGGTGGCTGCGGCCACTCAGAATCCCAACCCCCACGCCGGCCGCCTGCAGGGCCTTGAGCCCATGCCCATCGAGCACATGAAAGCGCTTGAGGGCCTCGCCGGCCGCGTCGTAGTAGAGGCCGCCATCGGTCATCACGCCATCGACATCAAAGAACATGAAGGAGAGTGCTCGGGCTGCGGCCACAGGGTCTCGACGCATCGTGTCGCCTGCCATCAGAGGATCTTGGCCTCGAGCAGGTCGTGCAGGCCAACTGCACCGACCAACTGGCCATCCTGATTGACCACCAGCAGGTGGTTGATGCGGCTGGTGTCCATCAGGTGGGCCGCCTCGGTGGCCAGCGCATCGGCAGAAATGGTCCGCCCCCCGGGGGTCATGGCCTGGGATACGGGCTGGTCTGGGCTGAGTCGACCCTCGCCGAGCAGGCGACGCAGGTCGCCGTCGGTGAACAGCCCGAGCAGCTTGTTCTGGGCATCGACCACGCAGGTCATGCCCATGCGCTTGGCGCTCATCTCGGCCAGGGCATCGGTCAGTCGCACGGTGTCCCGCACGGCGGGCAGCTGGGCGCCGGTTCGCATGACATCGGCCACCCGCACCAAGAGCCGCCGCCCCAGGCTCCCACCGGGGTGGGAGCGCGCGAAATCGTCAGGCCCGAAATTGCGACGCTCCAGGACCGCCACCGCGAGCGCATCCCCAAGCACCAGGGCCGCGGTGGTGCTCGAGGTGGGCGCAAGGTTGTGGGGGCAGGCCTCCTCTGAAACGGCGGCCAACAGGTGAATGTCGGCGAGCTGGGCCAGGGTCGACTGCGGGTGTCCCGTGATGGCAATGAGTCGGGCACCCATGCGTCGAAGGTGTGGGGCGATGAACCGAAGCTCGTCGGTCTCGCCCGAATAAGACAGGGCGAGCACGAGGTCTTGGGCCTGAACCATGCCCAGGTCGCCATGCTGAGCCTCTGCGGGGTGCACGAAGAAGGCCGGGGTGCCCGTGGAGGCGAAGGTGGCGGCCAGCTTGCGAGCCACATGGCCACTCTTGCCCATGCCGGTGACGACGAGCCGTCCTTCGAGCCCAACAATCCAGTCCACGGCCTGGGCGGCCGATGGCGTCAACTGCGCTGCCAGGCCTGCAATGGCCTCGGCCTCCATTTGGATCACGCGCCGAAGGCGCCCGAGCACGGCCTCTGGTGAGGAGTTGGTTGGCATGGAAGAAGTGTAAGGGAAGCCCATCGCTACAATGCTTGAACATGTCCGAACGCCAACCCTCACTCGCATCGGAGCCCACATTGGTTTTTGAAAATGTGCGCTTTGCATACGGAGCCCGAACCATCATCGATGACCTGAGTTTCGAGGTCGCCCGGGGAGAGGTGCTGGCTCTCATGGGCGGCTCAGGCGTTGGCAAGACCACCCTGCTGCGCCTGATGGCTGGGCTCGTGCGGCCCAGCCGCGGGCAGGTACGGGTTTTTGGTCAAGCGGTGCAGACCCACGACCGTGCTGCGCTCTACGACATTCGACGGCGCATGGGCCTGCTCTTTCAGTTTGGTGCCCTCTTTACCGATTTATCCTGCTTTGAGAACGTGGCCTTCCCTCTGCGTGAGCACGCAAAGCTGCCAGAGCCCATGCTCCGCGACCTCGTGCTGCTCAAGCTCGAGTCGGTGGGCCTTCGTGGGGCAGCAGACCTCATGCCCAGCGAAATCTCTGGTGGCATGGCCCGCCGGGTGGCGCTGGCCCGGGCCATCGCACTCGATCCGGAGCTCATTCTCTACGACGAGCCTTTTGCGGGGCTCGATCCCATTTCCCTCGGCGTCACCGCCCGGCTCATTCGCCGGCTCAACCGTGCCCTGGGTGCCAGTTCGGTGGTGGTGACCCACGACGTGGCCGAGACCTTTGAGATTGCCGATCGGGTGGCCGTGCTGGCCCCTTCTGAAAAAGGTGCACACCTGGTGGCCTTGGGCACGCCGGCTGAGCTGCGCGCCTCCACCGACCCATACGTGCGGCAGTTCCTGGCGGGCGATGAAGACGGCCCGGTTGCCTTTCACATGCCGGCCCGACCTGCAGCCGAGGAGTTTTTGCGTGGCCCGCGCGCCTAACCCGCTCGACCGCATCGCGCGGCTGGGCGCTGGGGTGCTGGCCGTGCTCGAGGGCCTCGGTGGTTTCATGCGCCTGGTGCTTCAGTTGCTGGCCCGCCTGCCCGCCACTCTGCGCCGGCCGACACTCGTGGCCGGTCAGGTGCACTTTCTGGGCAATCACTCCCTGGCCATCATCCTCGTCTCTGGGCTCTTCGTGGGACTGGTCCTGGGTCTGCAGGGCTATTACACCCTGCGCCGCTATGGCTCCGAAGAGGCCTTGGGCCTTCTGGTCGCGCTCTCCTTGGTGCGCGAACTGGGCCCGGTGATCACGGCATTGCTCTTTGCAGGCCGGGCGGGCACCTCGCTCACAGCGGAAATCGGGCTCATGAAGGCCGGCGAGCAGCTCTCAGCCTTGGAGGCCATGGCCGTCGACCCCGTGGCGCGCATTCTCGGGCCACGTTTTGCCGGGGGGGTCATCGCCATGCCCTTGCTCGCGGCGATGTTCTCAGCCGTGGGGGTGCTGGGCGGTTGGCTGGTGGGGGTCGTGCTCATTGGTGTCGACCCCGGCGCCTTCTGGTCACAAATGTCCGAGGGGGTCGACTTCTCCGGGGACATCGTCAATGGCGTGATCAAGAGCGTGGTCTTTGGCTTCACCGTCACGCTTGTGGCCCTCTACATGGGCTACTCCTGTCGGCCCACGCCAGAGGGCGTGTCCCGGGCCACCACCCAGACGGTGGTCGTCGGTTCCTTGGCCATCCTCGGCCTGGACTTCATGCTCACCGCGCTGATGTTTGGCGCGCTCTGATAGGCTTTCAACATGCAAAGAACCATCAATGTGCTGGTCGGCCTGTTTGTTCTGATTGGCCTGGCCGCACTCCTCTTTTTGTCACTCAAGGTGAGCAACCTCACGAGCATGGCCTCGGGGCCGAGCTACACCGTGGTGGCCTTCTTCGATGACATCGGTGGCCTCAAGCCTCGGGCGGCGGTGCGAAGTGCCGGCGTGGTGGTGGGCCGGGTGCGCAGCATCGACTTTGACGACCAACGCTACCAGGCCAGGGTCTTGCT
>JBEARM010000113.1:0-3387 GCA_041163175.1 Pseudomonadota bacterium
CGAGAAGTCGTCAGAGATCAGCTTGTACTGCATCGCCGACCACTGCCCTCCCACGCGCCATCCGTACTGATTAAACGGCAGGCTGTACTGGACTTGCGCGTACCGAACACCCTCGGTCACGAGCCCTTGGGCCACAAGGCTGTCTCCTCGTTGCGTGGGATTGTTGAAGGTCGCCCGCACATGGGCACGCTCCGGACCTGTGGAGCGCGAGCCACTGTTGTCGACCCCCACGGTCAATTCGATGGGCTTGGTCTGCTCCACTTGCAAAACCGCCCCGGTCTGCCCCTCCTCCTGGCCCGGCACCACATTGAGCCGCGTCTGGACACCGGCCAAGTCTGCCAGTTTGGCATTGGCCTCCTCGAGGGCCGGCAACGAGACGGCCTCACCCACGGGCTGGGCTGTCTCAATGACGCGCTGTGGAACCTGGGTGTTTTGCAGCAAGCCCTGCGGGTCTTCAATGCGCACGCCACTGAAGGTCGACTCCACCACCTGAATGAGCAGGCGACCCTCGGAGAGGTCCTGCGGAGGAAGGGTTGAACGGGCCAGCCAGCCACGCTCTCGATACAGGCTGTTGACCACCTGTGTGATGCGATCGAGACTGCGCAGGTCAATGTTACCCCCCACAAACGGGGACAGGGCCGCACGAATGTCCTCCACCGGCAGAGCGGTCACTCCCCGGACCACAAAGCCTGTGAAGACCGAACTACCCTTGGCCTGCTCAATCTCCTTGGCAATGGTGGAATCGACGCGGGCAGGCGCCGGCGTGCGCACCACCGACTCATCCACAGTGACAGGAGCGACCGGTCGAAGAACGGCCTTGCTTGCGCCCTGATTGGTGTCGGTGGGAAGCACCGGGGGCGCCTCCACAACTGGTTCGGCTGGGCGCTGCGCGAGGGCCTGCTCCACCGTCTTTCCGCAGGTTTGCTCAAAGAAGACCGACAGCAAGGGGTCGGCCTTGAGCAACTCCAAAGAGGCTGGTCCCGACGAGCAGACGCTTCCCAGAACACCCGCCGGGTTCTGGGCATGGGCTGGCACGGCTGCAAGCCATACCCCTGCCAGCCAAGCCCCCCGCAACACAAGCATTCTCATGGGCCAGCCCATTGCTGCCACCTCAAAAAGTTATGACCAACGTCTAAAGGTCGGTCCCTGGGCCGAAAACTTGACCCCTCACAACCCCTGAGAGCCCCCAGAGACACCTTAGAGCCGCAGGGCACCGCCATAACCGGTGAGTTCCAGATAGCCGCGGCCCAGCGGGCGGCCCTGCTCTCGCAGTTCCACTGCACCCTCCCAATAAAAGCCGCCGGTGCTCGCCCGGGCATCGACCTCCTGGGCCAGCATCAATGGCGCGAGCTCGAGGCGACGCGACCCCAGCCTGAGGGCCATGGGCACTGGGTACTCGATCAGGGATCGCGAGGACCGCCAGCGGCCGGCCGGATCCCATCTCAAGCCCCTCCAGCCCGGCTCGAGGGTGCCGCCCGGGCCGCGGGCATCCACATGGTCGTAAAGGGTCTGGCCCTTGTCATCTCGAATGCGAAAGGCCATGAGGGTGCCGCCATTGAGCAGATTGATGCCAATCCAATCCCAGCCCACAGCGCCAGGCATGAGCAATTGGCTGGACCACTCATGGTCAAGCCAGGCAAGGCCCTCGCGCAGCTGCAAGGCCTGCCCATCCCGCACGCGGGCCTTCACCGACAAGGGCGCACGGCTGTAATAGTGGCTTGCCTGCTCGGGACGCGGCCCCTTCCTGGAGTAGCCCTGGTCACCCCGAAGCACCGGGGGTTGTGAGGCCTGTGCCTCCAACTCCAGAGAAAAGCCATCCCCTGCAAAGTAACCAAGGTAGCGCTCTGAACCCGACATAACCACTCGACGCAGATACCAATCCTCGAACTGCAGGTCCGTGTCCTGCTCAGAGGCCCGCAGTGATGCACGCCCAAGCCGACCCGCACGCTCTGCATGGCGCAGGCTGGGCAGGTGAGGCATGGCCAGGGCCGCATGGGCAAAGAGCAGCTGCCTGGGTGCGAACCGGCTGGGGTTCTCAGGCGCGTGCTGGGTGCGGCTGCGAAAGAATGTGAGCTGAAAACCCATGGCAGCAGCACCCTCCCCCAGCCATCCCGTGAGGTACCACCACTCGGTTCGATGGTCTGGGTGGGCCCCGAAGTCTCTCGGGAACACCAATGGTCGCGGCACCACCAAGGGATAAAACGACGACGCCTGCGCGGCAGACATCCCCAGCCCATGCCAGGCCAAGCCCGCAGCAGAAAGAAGCACGGGCACCTTGAGCAGCGCTCGTCGATGGATCTGTCGATGCATGTGTCTGCTGGCCTCTACCAATCTGCCCGAAGGCTGGAAGAGAGGTGTTTGTCATCCAGGCCCTGACGGGCTGCCCAGCGGGCGGTGACCACACCCAGCAGGAGCAAAGCGGCCGAGAGCACGGCCCACTGCGCGACATCCACCGTGGTGGTCATCGTCCAGTGAAACGACTCCGGATTCACCTTGTGTATGAGCACCTGGCTCATGAGCCAGCCCATCACACTGCCCCAGGCCACGGCCACCACCAGCAGCAAGCCCGCCTCCCAAGACACCAGACGAAGCCGATCGCCTCGAGACAGACCCAGTTGTGCGAGCAGGGCGAACTCGCGCCTGCGCAGCAGCAACTGGCCCGCCAGTCCCGCCGCCACCGACAAGAGCGCCACACACAGCGCAGCTGCCTCCAGCACATAGGTCATGGCAAAGCTGCGGTCGAAGATGCGCAAGGACAAGGCCCTGACGTCCGTGGCCGTGATCCACTTCAGCACGCCCAACTCGGGCAAGGCTGCGGACACGGCCTGTGTAATGGCCGCTGGGTCTGCGCCCGGCTGCAGCCAGATGGACAGGCCCGACCGCGACCGATCTCCAGTGAGGCGCTCGTAGTCCACCTCCCGAAGCACGACCGAGCCATGCTGACGACCGTAGTCGCGATACAGTCCCGCCACCCAGACTGACTGTTGCCCGCTGGGCCCAAGCGGCAGCACGGCGGTGGTGCCCACACGCCAACCATAGAGTCCTGCCATCGCCTCGGAGCCGAACACCACAATGGCATCGCCACCTGCAGGCGGCAGCATGGCCTCACCCACCAGGGGGAGCGCCTGCATGGGATCTTCAAGCCTCAAATTCCTGGCCATGAGCATGACCTCTGGCCGATCGGTGTCAAGCCGAAGGCTTCGATGCCGAATCATCTCAATGCGACGAACGCCCTCTAGGCCCGCGATGACAGGGCCCACCGAGGGGTCAAAGCCAGGCGCATCCACAAGCGACTGACCGCTGCTGTAAAGATCAGCTGGCAGCACCTGCTGGAGCCAGTCTGAGACGGAGTCTCGAAAACTTCCCACCATGATCATCATGGCCACG
>JBEARM010000114.1:0-3456 GCA_041163175.1 Pseudomonadota bacterium
CCGAAAGCACCTGCACCGGCTTGTGGACTTCGTCACCTGAGAACAAAAGTCGGCCAAGGATGGACCGAATGGCCTGGTCGTCGTCGCCCTCCTGGGCGTAGCGCTGCAGCCACTCCGTGAGGGTGGTCTGCAGTTCGAACTCCGGGTAGACGTCCTGGGCCATATAGCCAATCTGGGCGTTCTCGGCCCACTTCACCAGGCCCTCGTCAATGTCGTAGCCTCCGAGGGCCGAGCCCACCATGGCCTTGACCAGGGTGGACTTGCCCGCGCCGTTGGGGCCAATGATGGCGATCTTCTCACCGGCCTCCACCATCAGTGAAACCTTCTTGAGCACCGCCTGCCCGTCGAAGGACTTCACCACACTCTGCAGGTGCACCGCCTGGCGATAGAGCTGCTTGGTCTGCTCGAAACGAATGAAGGGGTTCTGCCGTGAGGAGGGCCGAACCTCCACCGCGTCGGACTGAATCTTGTCGATGAGCTTGCGGCGCGAGGTGGCCTGCTTGGCCTTGGACTTGTTGGCTGCAAAACGACGCACGAACTCCTGCAACTCAGACACCCGCTCCTTGCTCTTGGCATTGGCCGCCATGAGGCGTGCACGGGATTCCGTGGCCGCCAGCATGTAGTCGTCGTAGTTGCCGGGATAGATACGGACTTCGCCGTAGTCGACATCGGCCATGTGCGTGCAGACCGCATTGAGGAAATGCCGGTCGTGGGAGATGATGATCATGGTCGACTGACGCTCGTTGAGCAGGTCTTCGAGCCAGCGGATGGTGTCGATGTCGAGGTTATTGGTGGGCTCATCGAGCAGGAGAATGTCGGGGTTGCTAAAGAGGGCCTGGGCGAGCAGCACGCGCAGCTTCCATCCCGGCGCAATCTCCCGCATGGGGCCCTGGTGCTGCTCCAGTGGAATGCCCGCGCCCAGCAGCAGTTCGCCAGCCCGGGCCTCTGCCGTGTAGCCGTCGTACTCCGCAAACTTGGCCTCGAGGTCGGCCGCACGCATGTAGTCATCGTCAGTCGCGTCGGGGTTCGCATAGATGGCATCGCGCTCGGTCATGGCCGACCACATCTCCTGGTGGCCCATCATGACCACATCGAGCACACGCACATCTTCAAAGGCAAACTGGTCTTGCTGCAGTTTGCCGAGGCGGATCTGGCCCTCATGGATCACCGAGCCCGCGGTCGGCTCGAGGTCCGCCCCGAGAATCTTCATGAGGGTGGACTTCCCACAGCCATTGGCACCAATCAGGCCATAGACATTGCCGCCAGTGAACTTCACGGAGACATTTTCAAACAGGGGCTTGGCCCCAAATTGCATGGTGATGTTTGCAGTCGACAACATGATGAGACCTATCTGTTAGAGCTGGGCCCAGCGTTGGGCGTTTCGGAACATCTGAATCCAGGGCGAGTGGTCGCCCAGGGACTTGAACTCGGGCGGCACCCATGAGAGCTGCAGGTTGCGGAAGACGCGC
Organism: Pseudomonadota bacterium; assembly: GCA_041163175.1. GTDB lineage: Bacteria > Pseudomonadota > Gammaproteobacteria > Burkholderiales > Burkholderiaceae_A > Hahnella. The sequence continues at coordinate 1,470 of JBEARM010000114.1, forward strand.
TCGGGGTGCGGCATGAGAATGGTGATGCGGCCATCATCGTTGGTAAAGGCCGTGGCAGCTCCGGGCGAGCCGTTCGGGTTGTATGGGTATCGCTCGGCCGGCTGCCCAGCCTCATCGAGATAACGCATGGCCATGTGAGCCTGGCTGGCCCGCTCGGCCGCCGCCGCATCGTCACCCCAGTCTGCCCGCCCCTCCCCATGGGAGACCACCACGGGCAGACGTGCACCCGCCATGTCTTGGAAGAGGATGGACGGCGATGGCATCACCTCAACAAACGACAGGCGTGCCTCGAACTGCTCCGAGCGGTTGCGAGAAAAACGTGGCCAAGCTTGAGCGCCTGGAATGATGTCCACCAGCCCGGACATCATTTGGCAGCCGTTGCACACGCCCAAGGCAAAGGTGCTGGGGTTGTGGAAGAAACCCAAGAACATGTCACGAAGCCGAGCATTGAAGAGAATGGAGCGCGACCATCCTTGCCCCGCACCGAGCACATCTCCGAATGAGAATCCGCCACAGGCGGCCAGCCCACGAAAGCCCTCGAGGCTCACGCGTCCGGCGGCGAGGTCCGACATGTGGACGTCCCAGGGCGCCATGCCCGCCGCATGGAAGGCCGCCGCCATCTCGACATGGCCGTTGACACCTTGCTCACGAAGAATGGCCACCTTCGGTGGGCTGGGAATGATGACGGCCGGGGCCGCAAGCTGACGAGAGAGTGCACTCGGCAGCTCGACAGCCATGGGCATGCGGGCCGATCCAATGCCCTCGAACTCTTCGGCCACGGCCTCGGGATGGTCTCGGCGGCTGGCCACCGCCTGGCTGATCTCTGACCAGCAACGCTGCAGGTGGGCTCGACCGGCCTGATAAATACACTTGGCATCTCGATAGATCTCGATCTGATCGCGCGGATTGGGAACCGCCACCTCGATGGCCTGCGCCGAGAGGCCCGTGGCCCGAAGGATGTCCATGAAGGCCGACCGTTTTGCACGCGCAACCTGCACCACCACACCGAGCTCCTCGGAGAACAAGGCCCTCATGGTGGCCTCCTCACGCTGGACCGAGACCTGCTCCGGGCGAATTTTGTAGTCACCCCAGTCGGCGGCGTGGGGGTCGACGGTGAGCAGGTCGAGGTTGATCGTCAGGCCCATGCGCGCAGCAAAGGCCATCTCACATAGGCAGGCCAGCAGCCCGCCGTCGGAGCGGTCGTGGTAGGCCAGCACCAGGTTGGCTGCACGGGCCTGAGCCAGCGCGGCGTGGAGCTGCTGAAGGGCGTTGATGCGAACGAGGTCGGGCGGTTCGCCACCGAACACGCCGCGGGTCTGCGCGAGCACCGAGCCGCCCAGGCGATGGCGGCCCTCGCCGAGGTCGATGAGCACCAACACCGTGTCGGGTGCATCGGAGAGCATCGGCGTCCATGTCTGTCGGGCATCGTCTACCGGAGCCACCGCTGTGAGGTTGAGCGAGACGGGTGAGACCACCGATCGCGTGGCGGCCCCAGACGTCCACTGGGCCCGCATGCTGAGGGAATCCTTGCCCACCGGAATGGACAGCCCAAGTGCCGGGCAGGCCTCCATGGCCAAGGCCTCCACAGCCCGATAGAGCGCGGCATCCTGGCCTTCCTCGCCCGCAGCGGCCATCCAGTTCGCGCAGAGCTTGATGCTCGCGAAGTCGCCGACGGGGGCCGCCCAGAGATTCGTGAGCACCTCACCCAAAGCCATCCGAACCGAGGCCGCTGGGCTCACCACCGCAATGGGTGACCGTTCGGCCACTGCAAAGGCCTGGCCACCGACGCCTTGAAAATCCCAGAGGGTAACGGCGACATCCGCTATAAGCCCACCGACGGTGCGATCGCCGATGGTGATGAGGAACTGTTTGGAGCCCACCGTGGGATGCCGCAGCACCGCCTCAATAGCGCCAGCCAGATCAAAGCCAAAGGCCTCGAAGTCATCGGCAGGCAGGGGGCTCGAGCGGGCATCTTTGTGAAGCTTGG
>JBEARM010000115.1:0-3283 GCA_041163175.1 Pseudomonadota bacterium
GAGCCATCACCCATTGGCGCGGGCCATGCGGCTTCATGCCCGGGCTGCACTGGCTGAGTCTGCGGATCACCAGGCGGCGCCACTGCCCGTGACGGATCGGCAGGCCTTTGCAGGACTCGGCCTTCAGGCCCGGGATGCGCAGGGGCGATTGCTGAAACTGGGCGCCATGGGGTTTGTCGGTGCCGAGGCCCATTTGGCAGAGCGTCTCGCGCGTGAGGGAGATCCACCGAGCCTCGCACTGGCGATCGATGGACGGCCGCTAGGCTTCTTCTGGCTCGATGACACACTGCGGCCAGAGGCCCTGCAGACCATGGCCTCGGTGCGGCGCCTGGGCATCCACACCTGGCTCCTGAGTGGCGACCAGTCATCGCGCGTACAGTCCGTGGCCCAGCAGCTCGGGATTCCTGCTGCGCAGGCCCGGGGGCCGCTGCGCCCAGAGGAAAAGCTCGCCGCCCTTCAGTCCCTGCAAGCCCAGCAGGCGGGGGTTGGCATGGTGGGTGACGGGCTCAACGACGCGCCCGTGATGGCCGCCGCAGATGTCTCATGGGCCATGCACGGCAGCGCCTCTCTGGCCCAGCAACGGGCAGACATCTACCTGTTGCAGCCCGGACTCGACGGGGTGGTGCACACCCTGACCACGGCCCGCCGCACGCGACGGATCCTCTTTCAGAACATCTTCTGGGCGGTGGGCTACAACATCATTGCCATCCCGTTGGCTGCCCTTGGGCTCATTCCGCCCGTTTGGGCTGCGATTGGCATGGCCAGCTCGTCATTGGTGGTCATGCTCAATGCTGCTAGGCTCCTCCCACAGACATGGACATCCTCCCGATCCTCCTCTTGATCAGCCTGGTGGTGATTGCGTTGGTGATCTGGCTGTTCTTTCACATGTCCAGCGGCGGTCAGTTCGATGACCTCGAGGCTCCCGCCCGGCGGATCCTGCTCGACGATGATGGGGGGCGTCCGGCCGATGGCGCGGCGTCGCCGCAGCAGGCCGCGTCAGGTGCCCAGAGGCCAGAGCCTCCCCCGAAAGGCTGAGCCCCCTACTCGGGTTTTCCCCCATTTGGTGCGTTTGTGTGGTTATATGCGGCAATACGCATATAGTCTGTGTGAAAACAGAGACCATTCCAAAAAAGGAACCAAAAATGGCTGCAGTGCTGGATGCGGGAGGCTTGCCCAGGGTCGACACCGGAGGCCGACAGGGGCTTGAGGAGTACAACTACGATGTGATTCGCATGCTCGCGTTTGCCACAGTCTTTTGGGGCATCGTGGGCATGTTTGTTGGCGTGTGGATCGCGGCCCAACTGGCCTTTCCCACGCTGGCCGAGGGCATTTCATGGCTCTCCTTTGGGCGACTACGACCGCTTCACACCAATGCGGTCATTTTTGCCTTCGGCGGCAGTGCGCTCCTGGCGACCTCCTTCTACGTGGTCCAGCGCACCTCACATGCCCGTCTCTTCGGCGGTTGGCTGCCAAACTTCGTGGCCTGGGGCTACCAGGCCGTGATCGTGCTGGCAGCCATCACCCTGCCTTTGGGACTGACCAGCACCCATGAGTACGCCGAGCTCATCTGGCCCATCGATCTCTTGCTGGCCGTGGTCTGGGTGGCCTATGCGGTGGTGTTCTTTGGCACCCTCTGGCGGCGCAAGATCGAGCACATTTATGTGGGCAACTGGTTCTTCGGCGGATTCATCCTGACCGTCGCCTTGTTGCATATTGTTCGCAGCGCCGCCATTCCGGTGAGTTTCACGCAGGCTGTGCCTGTGTTCTCCGGCGTTCAAGACGCCATGGTGCAATGGTGGTACGGCCACAATGCCGTCGGCTTCTTCCTCACGGCAGGCTTCCTGGGCATGATGTACTACTTCATTCCCAAGCAGGCCGAGCGGCCTGTTTACTCCTACCGCCTCTCGATCGTCCACTTCTGGGCCCTGATCTTCACCTACATGTGGGCCGGCCCACACCACCTGCACTACACCGCCCTGCCCGACTGGACTCAATCCCTCGGCATGGTCTTCTCACTCATTCTGCTGGCCCCAAGCTGGGGCGGCATGATCAACGGCATCATGACCATGTCGGGCGCCTGGCACAAGCTGCGCAACGACCCCATCCTGAAGTTTCTGATTGTCTCGGTGTCGTTCTACGGCATGTCCACCTTCGAAGGCCCCATGATGGCCATCAAGACGGTGAATGCCCTATCGCACTACACCGACTGGACCATCGGCCATGTGCACTCAGGCGCCCTGGGCTGGGTTGGATTCATCACAATTGGGTCGCTGTACTACCTGATCCCCCGGCTGGTGGGCCGCACGAGCATGTACAGCGTCAAGGCCATCGAGCTCCACTTCTGGGTCGCCACGATCGGCATCGTGCTCTACATCGCCGCCATGTGGATCTCCGGCGTGATGCAAGGCCTCATGTGGCGAGCCCTCAACACGGATGGTTCGCTCACATACTCCTTTGTTGAAGGCGTGAAGGCGAGCTTCCCCTATTACGCGATAAGACTGGGTGGCGGCCTGCTCTACCTAAGCGGCATGTTCATCATGGCCTGGAATGTCTTCATGACCGCTCGCAACCCACAACCCGTGAACACAGCGATTCCCGCTGTGGCCCACGCCTAATCCAGGGAGACCGAGATGGACTTTAAGCATGAATACATCGAAAAGCGACCCAGCCTGCTGATCGTCATGGTGCTGCTGGTCGTGGCCATCGGTGGCCTGGTGGAGATTGTTCCGCTCTTCTTCCAGAAGTCCACGACGGAGCCCGTGGCCAACCTCAAGCCGTACACCGCCCTGCAGCTCGCGGGCCGAGACATATACATCCGTGAGGGCTGCGTCGGCTGTCACTCACAGATGATTCGGCCCTTCCGAGCAGAGACCGAGCGTTACGGCCACTACTCGGTGGCAGGTGAGTCGGTCTACGACTTTCCTCACCTCTGGGGCTCCAAACGAACCGGCCCCGACCTGGCGAGGGTTGGTGAGCGCTACTCGGATGAATGGCACCGGGTGCATTTGATCAACCCACGCGATGTCGTGCCCGAGTCCAACATGCCCTCCTACCCTTGGCTCGCAGAGAACCCCCTTCGAATCCCGCACCTTGAAAACAAAATGAGGGCCCTTCGCACCCTCGGCGTGCCCTACACGGATGAGGACATTGCAGGCGCACAACAGGCCATTGAAGGAAAAACGGAGATCGAGGCGGTGATCGCCTATCTTCAATCCTTGGGCCTGGCCCTGCGGGAGAAGCGCTCATGAATGAGCTGCACGCCATTGTCACGGTGGTGCTCTTT
>JBEARM010000116.1:0-3280 GCA_041163175.1 Pseudomonadota bacterium
CGTGGCCGCCACATAACCCTGATCGCGATAGTGACGGGTCACATCGCCAGCCAGAGCCTGCATTTGCTGCCAGGAGAGCACCTGGCCCAGGTGGGCCTGAACCACGGCCTGCAAGGCTTGGGCCGAGAAGACACGAAGACTGCCTTCGAACCGAACACCATTGACCATGGCCGCAGCCGGCTCGGCTGGCGGCATGGGTGGGGGAGCCGGCTCGGGAGCCGCAGAGGTGATGGGCTCGGGGGCCTGCGGAGCCGCCAAAGGCGCCAAGGCCAAAGGACGCTCGAGCCCCTCTCGAACCGCCGCATGCCGCTTGGGCAAATCCACGGCCTCTTCTGCCCGAATGCGCCAGGCATCACCCTCACGGGTCCAGACCTGCTTCTTTAGTGAATAGACGCGCAGCCGGTCAGAGGCATAAAACTGAACAAACTCCACCAGCATGCGGTCTGGGCTGGACTCCAGCACGCGAAGGTCGTAGATGCGAACCTCAATGGACTTGGGCTTCTCCACGCGTGGCTGCCGAAAAGAGAGCCAGGCTTGGCGGTCTCGAAAGGCCGAGGTGGAGAACTGGGGGCTGTAGAGGCCCGCGTAGCCTTCAAAATCCTGGGACTGCCACTGCTCAGCCCAGCCAGACACGAGCCGGGCCGCCTCGCCCGATGCGGGCGCGCTGGCCAAGGCTGGCGTCGATGAAAACACCAGGCCAATAGCGAAAAATAAGAATGCAATCAGGCGCATGGGGGACTGATTGAATCAAAGCCGCCACAGCGAACCTAACAAAAGCCAAACGGTGCTTTTAGTCGATCACCACCGCCCGCAGGCACAGCCGGTAGCCCAGGCCCCGGAGGGCCCGGAGGGGCCGGGCCTCGCCACTGACCGACACCAACTTCTTGCGCAGCCGGCCCACCCGAACCTCCAGGCTTGCCACACTAAAATCTTCGCCCTGCCCCAACATGGAGGCCACCTGCCAGCGCTCGAGCTGACGATCGTGGGCGCGGGCCAAGGCACAGAGCAGGCGCGCCTCGGACTCAGAAACGGCCTCGGTGCGCCGGCTGCCCACGACCTGGAGCCCTGGCAGGTCCAAAGTGACCATCGCCAGCTCGGTGGCAGCGCCCGCCGACTCGGGCAGCCGGGCCAGGCCGGCCGGCCGCTCAAAGAGCTCGGTCTGACCCAAGGGCTCCACTGGGGTCTCGGCTTGGGGCTCGTTGGCCAGCAATCGCACCCCCAGGGGGTCTCGCACCCGTCGACCGAGCGACTCCACGGCCGCCGAGAGCTCCTCGACATCGGTAGGCTTGGGCAGATAGGCATCGGCCCCAGACTCATAGCCCGCAAGCCTCTGCTCCACCTCTCGGCGAACGGTGGTCATGATGATGCCCACCCGTGGATGGGCCGCCCGGATGCGGCGCGCCAGGCTCACGCCGTCCTCCCCTGGGAGATTCAAATCCAGAATGAAGATGTCTGGCTTGGAGAGCGTGATGCTGTCATCGACCTCCTCGGCCGAGGTCAGTGCCACCACACGGTGGCCTCGGGCCCGCAACACCGCCATGGTCACGCGCCTTAGCTGGTCGTGGTCCTCGACCAGCACGATCTCTAACGGGGTATCCATACCGTGAAGACCAGATAAGGGGTTTCCGTGCGGTAACGCGCCCAGCCATCGAGCATTCGGGCGAACTGGGCCACGAGGTAGAGGCCCAGGCCCGAACCCGTTTCATGATGGGCCTTGGGGTGCCGGTAGAACTTGGTGAACACCAATGAAGGGTCTGGCTGGCCGTGCACGCCAGGCTGGTTGCGCACCTCGATCTTCCAGCCAGCAGTGGACTCATGCATGCTGAGCCGGGCCGACAGCAGCACCGCGGAGTCGGAGGGGGAATATCGACGAGCGTTGTCCAACAGGTTGGAAAGAATCACCCGCAGCAGCTCTGCGTCGGTCTCGAGCAGGGCATCCTTGGGAACGTCCATCTGCAGCCGATCCTGCAGTCCATGGCGGTCCCGAAGGTCGAGGGCCATGTCTGCCAGCCGCACAAGGGATTTGGGCTGCAACTGCATCACATTGCTATCGAGCATTTCAGCCTGCTTGCAGCGCTCGATCACCCCGGTCATGCTCTGAATGGCACTTTCGGCCGACTGCACCAGGCTAGGGGTTCTCCGGCCACTGCCCAGCACCATTTTCACCACCGACAATGGCGTCTTCAGTTCGTGCACGAGCATGTTCATGAACTGCCCCTGCTGCTCCCTGCGCACATTGGCCACTTCAATCTCACGCTCGATTTCATCGAGCCTTGCCAAGGCCTGGCGCTGAAGCCGGTCCTGGCGGCGGGCACGCGACATGAGAAAGGCCAGCATGATGGCGCTGGTGAACAGGCCATGCATGAGAAAGCCGTGCAACTGCACCTCTGAGCCGGCCATGGCGCCCAGGGCAGGCGTGACGGCGACCAAGATCGACACCGAGATCAGCCCATAGACCAACAACAATTGGGCACGCGTGGCCGGAAGGTTGGCGCGCTTGGTGGGGTCTTGAAAGGCCTTGGCTGTGAACACCGCCAAAAACAGAATAAGGGGCAACACGCCTGCCAGTGTGGTGTTGAGCTGGAGCGCCAGCCGAGCCTGGCCCAGCGCAATCATCACCACGCCGAGGGGCAGCATGGCCACGCCGGTATAAAAGAGCATCATCAGCCACCGGGGTGGCTCAAACTCTCGGATCACCTCCGAATGAAACCAAATGGCCGTCGAGACCACCAGCAGCACGGCCAGGCTAAAGCCCACGTCGGCAAGATGCGCCCAGCCCTCCCAGCCCAGGGAGATCAGCAAAAAATTGGTGAGCCCAGTAAAGCCAGCCACATAGAGCACATCGGCCGCCTGCTTGACCACATAGGCCACGATCAGTCGATCAAACGAGAGGGTCAACTGGGCCAGCGCCCAAACCCCGAACATGATCAACAGGCCGAGGTACCCACCCACGATGAGGTCGTAGGCACGCTCCTTGTCGGTGGCTTCGGCCACCGAAAGTACCTCGGCATGCACCAGCTGTGTGCTGGTGCTCGCCACCCGCACCCAGACATGCCGAGGCTCGTCGTGTGCCGCCAGGCTCACAAAGCCACTCAGCCCGGATGGGCCCACCGCCCGGCTGAGCAGCTGCCGATCCCCAAGGCTGGCAATGGGCCGCTCACGGGCCTGCGAGGCCGCCTGAGCGAGCGAGAGTTCATCGTAGACATCGAGCTGGTCCACGAAGGCCGGCCGCAGGCGCAGCTTCAGGGGCACGTCCGATGCTGGCACCGACACCCGTAGC
>JBEARM010000117.1:0-3240 GCA_041163175.1 Pseudomonadota bacterium
CTCTCAGACGGCCACACGCTTTCCTTGTGAGGTCTGGCTGCGCAGGGGCACCAAACGGGTCAACGCCAAGAGCGTGCTCGGCGTGACCATGCTCGCGGCTGGCCCCGGCACCGAGATCGAGATTGAGGTCGATGGCGAGCAAGAGGACGAGGCCATGGCCACGCTCAAGGCCCTCATTGCCAACCGATTCGGCGAGGATCAATAGCCCATGGCCTGGTCTGTCTCCGGCATTGGCGTGGGCGACAAGCTCGCCATTGGGCGGGCCTGGGTGCTCGCTCCCGCCTCGCTCGACCTGCCCCGACGCAGCCTCACCCCCGCCCAGGTGGAGCCGGAGGTCTTGCGCTTTCAGGCGGCGGTCGGTGGCATTGCCCAAGAGTTCGAAGACCTTCGCACCGCCTTGAAGGGGGAGCCGGCTGCAGAGGTTCGTGCCTTTCTCGACCTGCAGGCCGTTGTGCTGCAAGACCCCGTGCTCATCGACGAGACCATCGCGCTCATTCGTGCCGAGCAGTGCAATGCCGAGTGGGCCCTGATCCGTCAGTTCGAGGAGGTGGCCAACCAGTTCGACGCCATCGACGACCCCTACCTAAAGGAGCGCAAGGCCGACGTGCAGCAGTTGGTCGAGCGCATTCTGAAATCCATGCAGGGTGTGGCCGACCTCTCGGCCGCCCTGGCCCAGCAGGGTGGGGCGCTGGAAGAAGACCTGCCCTGGATTCTCGTGGCCCGTGACATCGCACCCGCAGACATGCTGCTGCTGCGCCAGCACCAGTTCGCGGGCTTTGCCACGGACTCGGGCAGCCCCACCTCGCATACCGCCATCCTGGCCAGAAGCCTGGGCCTGCCCGCGGTGGTGGGCCTCGGGAGCCTGCACGGGCTGGTGTCCCAGGGCGAAGAGATTGTGTTGGATGCCGCCATGGGCGTGGTCATGGGCAGCCTGGATGCCGACCTGCGGGGCCACTATGCAGACCAGCAGGCTGGTCAACAGCTGGTGCTCGAGCGGCTCAAGCGGCTCAAGACGATTGAGGCCAAGACACTCGATGGGCAGCGCGTGCTGCTGCAGGCCAATCTCGATTTGCCGGAGGATGCCGGTGCCGCACTGGAGGCCGGCTGCGACGGCGTGGGACTCTTTCGAAGTGAGTTTCTATTCATGAACCGAACAGCGGCCCCCACCGAGGACGAGCAGACCGAGGCCTACGGCAGGGTGGTGGCCCTCATGGCGGGCCGACCCATCACGATTCGTACCCTCGACTCTGGCGCCGACAAGACCGTGGCAGCCCTGGCGGCCGGACGGGCCACACCGGCCAATCCGGCGCTGGCCCTACGAGCCATTCGGCTCTGCCTGGCCGAGCCGGACCTCTTCCTCACGCAACTGCGCGCCATCCTGAGGGCCTCGGCCCATGGCCCGGTGCGAATCATGGTCCCGCTGGTCAGTGGCCCCGGGGAGATGATCCTGGCCCGCCGCATGATTCAAACCGCCATGCAGCAGCTGGACGCCCGAGGCCTGCCCTATGACAAACGGGTCTTGGTGGGCGCCATGATCGAGGTGCCTTCGGCGGCCATTGCCATCGACAGCATGCTGGCCCACATCGACTTCGCCTCACTGGGCACCAACGACCTCATTCAATACACCCTGGCCATCGACCGCACCGACAGCGAGGTGGCGCACCTCTATGAGCCGCTGCACCCCGCAGTGCTAAGGTTGATCCGGGATGTGATTCGGGCCTGCGACAAGGCCAACACGCCCATTTCACTGTGCGGGGAGATGGCCGGCGAGCCCCAGCTCTGCAAGCTGCTGCTTGGCCTGGGCCTGCGCACCTTCTCCATGCACCCGGTGGAACTGCTGCGGGTCAAGCAGGAGGTGCTGCGAGCCCGCGTGCAAGACCTCAGCAAGCCCGTGGCCCGACTGCTCAAACTGCCCGATGCCAAGCGCATTCGGGCGGGCCTCGAAGCCCTCTAGACTCATTGCGGCTCAGCCGGCTTGGCCATGGGCGGCACGGTCTGAATCCATCCGGCGCGCAGGGCCGCCAGCACAGCCTCTGAGCGGTTGCGAACATTCAGGGCCCGCAAGATGGCCGTGATGTGCACCTTGGCCGTGCCCTCCGACATGTCCAAGGCCCGGCAGATCACCTTGGTGGGGCTGCCCTCGACCAAGTGCTGCAAGACCTCGAACTGTCTCGGCGTGAGCGAGGCCCAGGGCGCGAGCGCTGCCGGGTCACGCACTTCCACACGAATCACGGCCTCACCACCGGGCCGCAAGGAGCGCCGGGCCCCTGGACTCCAGCTCTGACCTCGGTCTACGGCCGGCAGCCGGATCGGTGCGGACGCATCCTTGGCAATCTGTTGATGGTGTGCCTGTAACAGGCGGGAAATGGCGTCGGACATGGTCTCCTCCAGTCGGGGTCGGTTGAAAAGCCGACAGTCTGCGCAGCCACAGGCCCAGGAAATGTAAAAAAGTGTGTCAAATTACGAGGCCATGCATGACAGACTCTCCTCCGTTGGCCCTGTAGACGCGCAGTTCGCACGGTTCGATGCACCACTGACACTGGCCAGTGGGCAGTCCATCTCGGGCTTTGAACTGGCCTATGAGACTTACGGGGAGTTGAATGCCCAACGCTCCAATGCGGTGCTCATCTGCCATGCCCTGAACGCCTCCCACCATGTGGCTGGCAGCCGCCCACAAGACCCCTCTGACCTTGGCTGGTGGGACAACATGGTGGGCCCCGGCAAGCCCGTGGACACGAATCGATTCTTTGTCGTGGGCGTGAACAACCTGGGCTCCTGCTTCGGCTCCACCGGCCCGACCAGTGTGAACCCCGCGACGGGCCAGCCCTACGGCAGCGACTTCCCCATGGTCACGGTCGAGGATTGGGTCGAGACCCAGGCCCTGCTGGCCGACCGCCTGGGCATTGAATCTTTTGCGGCGGTGATGGGCGGAAGCCTGGGTGGCATGCAGGCCCTGGAGTGGTCTATTCGATTCCCTGATCGCGTGCGACATGCCGTGGTGATTGCCTCTACGGCCAGGCTCTCGGCCCAGAACATCGCCTTCAATGAGGTCGCCCGGCGCGCCATCCTGCAAGACCCAGAATTCCACAACGGCCATTACCATGCCCATGGCACGGTGCCGCGTCACGGCCTGTCGGTGGCCCGCATGATCGGCCACATCACCTATCTCTCTGATGACGACATGGCCCAGAAGTTTGGCCGTGCCCTTCGTCATGGCCAGGGTTATCGGTTCGATTTTGA
>JBEARM010000118.1:0-3116 GCA_041163175.1 Pseudomonadota bacterium
TGGCAGCGGCGCCTCGACCGAACAAAGCACGGTCTCGTCGTCCGCCACCACAACGGTCTCCTCTGTGAGCAAGGCCGCGGGGGTTACGTCGGTCGGCGGTGAGGCCGTTGTGTCTTCGGCCGAGACGCGATCGGCGTCTCCCGAGGCCATGGCAGCATCCCCCGAGGCCGGGGCAGTGACCGCGGGCAAGGCCGACCTCGAGACCCACATGTTGGTGCTCGGTGCGGGCCCCGGCGGCTACTCGGCAGCCTTTCGTGCAGCCGATCTCGGCCTCTCCACCGTGCTGGTGGAGCGCTTCAGCACCCTGGGCGGCGTCTGCCTTAATGTCGGCTGTATTCCTTCGAAGGCCTTGTTGCACGTGGCCGGTGTCATGGATGAGGCCAAATCATTTGCGGCCCACGGCGTGACCTTCGGAGAGCCCAAGGTCGACCTCGACAAGCTGCGCGGTTGGAAAGAGCAGGTGGTGGGCAAGCTCACCGGTGGGCTTGCCGGCATGGCCAAGGCCCGCAAGGTTCAGGTGGTGCAGGGCGCTGGTCGATTCGTGGGTGCCCATGAACTGGACGTGACCGATGCGGACGGCAAGGTCACCCGCATTCGATTCCAGCAGGCCATCATCGCAGCGGGCTCTGAGGCTGTTCGGCTTCCGTTTCTTCCGGACGATCCCCGCGTGGTCACCTCTACCGGGGCCCTGGCCCTAAGAAGCCAGCCCAGGCGCATGCTGGTGATCGGTGGCGGCATCATCGGCCTGGAGATGGCCACGGTGTACTCCACCCTTGGTGCTCGGGTCGATGTTGTCGAGATGCTCGATGGCCTCATGCTCGGGGCCGACAGAGATCTGGTGAAGGTCTGGCAAAAGTTCAATGCCCATCGGTTTGACCGGATCATGCTCAAGACCAAAACCGTGGCTGCCCAGGCCAAGGCCGATGGCATTCATGTTCAGTTTGAAGGCCCCGACGCGCCGGCCGAGCCCCAGTGCTACGACCTTGTCTTGCAGGCGGTTGGCCGCCGACCGAACGGAAAGGCCATCGGTGCTGAGGCCGCCGGTGTACAGGTGGATGAGCGGGGATTCATTGCCGTGGATGCCCAGATGCGCACGCAGCAGCCACACATTTTCGCCATTGGCGACATCGTCGGTCAGCCGATGCTGGCCCACAAGGCAGTCCACGAGGGCCACGTGGCGGCCGAGGCCGCAGCTGGTTTGAAGTCGTTCTTTGATGCCCGCGTGATTCCGTCGGTGGCTTATACGGACCCAGAAGTGGCCTGGGTCGGGGTTACGGAGGATGAGGCCAAGGCCAAGGGCATGTCGGTTGAGAAGGCTGTATTCCCCTGGGCTGCCTCAGGACGAGCCATTGCCAATGGACGAGATGAGGGATTCACGAAACTTTTGGTGGACACAGAGACTCATAGGGTCGTGGGTGGTGGCATGGTGGGCACCCACGCGGGCGACATGATTGGTGAGTTGGCCTTGGCCGTCGAGATGGGCTGTGACCCAACCGACATTGCCAAGACCATCCATCCGCATCCCACCCTCGGCGAGACGATCGGCATGGCAGCCGAAGTCTTCGAGGGTGTTTGTACCGACCTCCCGCCGGCGAAGCGCCGCTAAGGCACTTCATCTCCGGCTTGCAGCCAGTCCCCTTCAAACGGGCTGGCTTTTTTTTGCCCGGAATTCGACCGGCGGAGAACTACGCCAACAGGGCTGCGCGTCGTTTGTTGACCTGTGCCAGCACCTGATTGGGGGCTGTGCCGCCCAGGTGGTCTCGGGCCGCAAGCGAGCCCTCGAGCGTGAGCACTGCAAAGACATCCTGCTCGATGAGCGGGCTGAAGACTTGAAGCGCTTCCAGGGAGAGGTCCTCGAGGCCACAATTTTTATTAGCTGCCTCACGCACGGCCAGTGCCACAGCCTCATGCGCATCTCGAAAGGGCAGGCCCTTCTTCACCAGGTAGTCGGCCAGGTCGGTGGCTGTGGCGTAGCCCTCCATGGCTGCAGCCCGCATGGCCGCGGGCTGGGGCTGAAGTCCAGCGACCATCTCCGAGAAGGCGCGCAGGGTGTCGAGCACGGTGTCCACGGTGTCGAAGAGCGGCTCTTTGTCTTCCTGGTTGTCTTTGTTGTAAGCCAGTGGCTGGCCCTTCATCAGGGTGAGCAGGGCCATCAGGTGGCCAAAGACCCTTCCGGATTTTCCGCGGGCCAACTCTGGCACATCGGGGTTCTTCTTCTGCGGCATGATCGAGGAGCCTGTGCAGAAGCGGTCGGGTAGTTTCACGAATCCATAGCGGCTCGTCATCCAGAGAATCAGTTCCTCTGAGAGCCGCGAGAGATGGGTCATGATGAGGGAGGCTGCCGCAGTGAACTCAATGGCGAAGTCTCGATCGCTCACGGCATCCAGGCTGTTCTCGCACACACCCTCAAACCCCAGCGTCTTGGCCACCCGCAGCCGATCAATGGGGTAAGAGGTGCCCGCCAGTGCGGCTGAACCCAAGGGGAGTCGATTCAGACGAGACCTCGCATCGCGAAGCCGCTCATCGTCTCGGGCAAACATGGCCTCATAGGCGAGCATGTGATGCCCGAAGCTGATGGGCTGCGCCACCTGGAGATGGGTGAAGCCCGGCATGATGGTGTGCGCATGCTGCTCGGCCTGGTCGATGAGGGCGCTGCGCAGGCTGCGGAGCGCCTCGCGAATGTCATCGATGCTTTGGCGCAGCCAAAGCCGGATGTCGGTGGCCACCTGGTCGTTTCGAGACCGTGCTGTGTGCAGCCGCTTGCCTGCATCACCCACGAGGTCGGTCAGGCGTTTCTCAATATTAAGGTGAACATCCTCCAAGGCCACGGACCACTCAAAGCGGCCCTCGGAGATCTCCTTGGAAATGGTTGCCAGGCCCGACTCAATGGCGGTGAGGTCTGCCTTCGAGAGCAGCCCCACGGCGTGCAGCATGTCTGCATGGGCCAATGACCCCTGAATATCGAACGGGGCAAGCCGCTGGTCAAAGCCCACCGAGGCCGTGAAGCGCTGAACCAATTCCGAGACAGGTTCATCGAAGCGGCCTGACCAGCCGACATGCTTGTTCTGTAGTGATCCGCTCATGGGGGGGCGCCTGTCTGTTGTCCATTACACTGC
>JBEARM010000119.1:0-3031 GCA_041163175.1 Pseudomonadota bacterium
CCACACCCGCCACTGCATCCACCGAAATGCGCCCGACGAACCAGGTGTCGGTGAGGTTGAGCACGGCCTGCATACCCGCATGAACAAACATGGGAAAGGCCAGTGTGAGGATGGCCCGCAGGCTTACCCTCGGCTCGCCGCGGGCATCCAACGCAAGTGCCGGCAGCCTCGATAACATCGAGATACTCTAACAGCCGCACACCAGGCGCCCCGCCACCATGACCCTCATCGATCTCCTCGAGCAGGCCTTTGAGCAGCACCGTGACCAGCCCGCGCTTCGTTGCATGGGCAGCACCATGCGATACCGAGATCTCGACCGAGATTCCGCCACCCTGGCGGCCTATCTGCAGGGGTTGGGCCTGGCGCCGGGTGCGCGCGTGGCGATCATGCTGCCCAATCTGCCGCAGCACGCCGTGGCCATTGCAGCCGTGATTCGGGCTGGGCTGATCCTTGTGGAGGTCAACCCGTTGCTCACCCCACGGGAGTTGAGCCACCAGCTCAAGGATTCCGGTGCAACCGCATTGATCGTGCTCGAGAACTTCCTTGAACGACTCTCGACAGCCCTTCCCGAGACCGATGTCAAGATCGTGATTCGAACCGCAGTGGGTGATGCCATGGGCGCCAGAGGCCGGGTGATCACGGCCGTGGTTCGGCACGTGAAGCGACAAGTCCCCAAGGCAGACCTGCGTGACATGCGGGTGGTCCACTGGCGTTCCGTGATGCGTGTGGCCCGTTCGCTCGCACGGAGTCGCCCCAGCAAGCAGCCAGAAGACCTGGCCGTGCTGCAGTACACCGGTGGCACCACGGGCTTTACCAAAGGCGCCATGCTCTCGCACGCCAACCTGGTGGCCAACATTGAGCAGGCCAGTGCCTTTCTGGCCCCAGCCTTGGCGCAGCGGCCAGACGGCGGCCAACCGATTGTCATGCTTTGCGCCCTGCCCCTCTTCCACATCTTTGCCCTCACCATCTGCTTTCTCATGGGCTGCCGCCTGGGCCTTCAGAACCTGCTCATCCCCAACCCCAAAGACCTTCCCGCCCTCATCAAGACCCTGGGGCGCGAACCCGTGCACCTGTTTCCCGGCGTCAACACCCTCTTTCTTGCACTGATGAACCACCCCGGCTGGAAGACACTTCGAATGCCACACCTGCGGGTGAGCCTCGGTGGCGGCATGGCTGTAACGGCCGCCGTGGCCAACGCCTGGCAGGCCGACACCGGCTGCACCCTGCTCGAGGGCTATGGCCTCTCGGAGACCAGCCCCGTGGTGGCGGCCACGCCGCTGAGCTCCCAGGCATTCCAGGGGCATGTCGGTCCGCCCCTGGCCGGCACCGAGGTGCAGATCCTCTCTGATGACGGGCTGGTCTTGCCGCAGGGCGCTGTTGGGGAGATTGCCGTGCGCGGCCCCCAAGTGATGCGCGGCTACTGGGGGCGGCCGCGCGAGACCAAGGCTGCCTTCACGGACAGCGGTTTCTTCAAAACCGGAGACCTCGGCTGCCTGCTGGCCGACGGCAGCCTCCAGATTCTGGATCGCAAGAAGGACATGATTCTCGTCAGTGGCTTTAACGTGTATTCCGCGGAGGTGGAGCGGCAGATCAACCTTCACCCCAGCGTGATGGAATCCGCCGTGGTCGCCGAACCAGACACGGCCACCGGCGAGCGTGTCGTGGCCCACGTGGTCTTGAAGGCTCCCCTCTCGGCAGCAGCCCTCGAGGCCCACTGCCGAGAACGGCTCGCCGCCTATAAGGTGCCCAAGACCTTTGTCTTTCCCGAGAGCCTGCCCAAATCAGCCGTGGGGAAGATTCTCAAGCGGGAACTTCGGCATGAACCGGAGTCTATTGCCAACAATCCATAGAGCAGCACGGCCCATAAACCGGTAACCTTCGCCCAGCCATTCAACTATCGGGGGAAGACATCTTGGATACATTAAGCGGTGCCGTCACCGTCTTTGTCGCCTGCGCCATTGGCGTGATCATTGCCGGGGTAAACCTGGCCAAATTTGGCGATGAACTCGCCGAGAAGACCGGCTGGGGAAAGCTCTGGGTTGGCACCGTGCTGGTCGCCGTCTCCACCTCACTGCCTGAACTCACCATCAATGTCTCATCGGTCTGGGTGGAGCAGGCCCCCGGCATTGCCCTGGGCAATATTTTTGGCGCCAACATGATGAATGTGTTCGTCATCGCCACGGTGGCCCTGCTCTTTGGCATTCGCAACCTCTTCGGTGGGCATGGCAAAGAGACCGAAATTCTTGTGAAGTCAGGCCTGGTCATGGTGGCTGTGGCGTTGCTGCTGGCGGCCTGGGGCGACATGAAACTGGGGCCCACCAGCGTCGGCGCCATCCTCATTGCCCTCATCTATTACTTCGGCATGAAGAAGGTCTACTCGGCCAGCAAGGCCACCGAGGCAGCATCTCAAGAGGAGTCCTCCTCTGCCGAGCGCGGCAGTCCTGCAAAGGCCTGGGTGGGATTCCTCCTGGCATCGGCGGCTGTGATTGTTGCGGGTAAGTTTCTGGCCGAGAGCGCGAATGCCATCGCAACCATCACCGGCCTTGGTGCCGGATTTGTAGGCGTGCTGTTGGTCTCGATGGTCACCACCCTACCGGAAGGCTCGGTCACCCTGGCCGCCGCCATGCGCAAGTCCTACGGCATGGCCATGGGCAACGTCTACGGCAGCTGCTTCTTCAATCTCTTCATCATCACCATCTCGGAGTCGTTCATGCCCGCCGGCTCAACCCTGCTCGGTGCCATGGAGCCGTCTCACTTTGTCGCCGGTGTTGGCGCATTGGGCCTCATGACCATGGGCTTCTTGGCCATGAAGAGTGCTGAGACACCAGCCATGACCAGCGCGAAGATCCTCACACCTGCCGTGCCGGTGATCTACGTGGCACTGATGTATGTCATCTACACCATGGGCTGATCAGTAATTGTTAGCAGGAACAAGAAGGGCGACTGCAGTGCAGGCGCCCTTTTTTTATGGGCAAGCCGCAGGAAACAAGCAAGAGTTCTAGAGCGCCACAGAGTACTTCAGGCCTAGCAG
>JBEARM010000120.1:0-3003 GCA_041163175.1 Pseudomonadota bacterium
TTTGGGCAGGTCTGAGTGTGGGAGACACCACGCTGCTGGCCGTATTGGCGGCCAGTGCCAGCTACATTGCCGTGCCCGCCGTGCTGCGAGAGGCGATTCCTGAGGCGGATTCCGCTGTCTATGTGGGCCTCTCCCTGGGCCTCACCTTCCCGATCAACATCTTGTTCGGGATACCGAGCTTCTACTGGCTCACGCACACCTTGGCCGCGCTCTAAACAACAGACACGCGCAAGTAAAAAAAAGGCCCTCCGAAGAGGGCCTTTTGAACATCGAGCCTGCCGAATTACTCAGCGCTGCGGCGAGCAGCCTTCTTGGGCGATGCGCTGGAAACAGCAGCCTCACCGGCCTTGGTCGCGGCCTCGACATTGGTCTCGACCATTTCCACAACCTGCTTGGTGGCCTTGTTGATGGCGTCGAAGGCGGAGTTCGAGGCGGCAAAGGCGGACTTCATCATGGCAACCATGCCCTCGGTGCCCGCGGGGGCGTTCTTGCTCAGGTCGTTCACGGCCGAGGCCATGGCCTTGTTGGCCTCTTCGATGCGGGACTCCACCAGCTTGGCAAACTCCGTGGCGGCTTCCGCGTTGATGTTGTAGATGTTGCGGTTGTAGGCAGCGGCCTTGCCAACAGCGGGCTGACCCACGGTTTGAGCCACGGCGTAGAGCTCGGGGACATCTTTCACGCTCATCAGCTGGCTGGAGGCCTCGGTGGCATCGGCCAGATTGGCCTTGGCGGCCTTGAGGTTGAGCTCAAGGTGCTTCTCCATGCACTCGATGGAACGGGCAGCCATTTCAACCATGGCGGCCTGGGATTGCTTGATGCTGTTGAGCATTTGCTCGGGAGTTACGTTGGTCATTGTGTTTCCTTTCAGAATGAAATCGATCTGTCGTGTCGGTGTTTGTTTACTGCATAGGACAGATCATAATGACGCACTGCACAAATTGCAAGCCCAGGCGTCAATATTTTTATAAGTTCATTAAAATCATATGTTTATGAACATATATCGGGAGCCATAGGCCCGCCGACCGCAGCAGCTACCTGCGCCGCAACACTCTCTCACGGTAGGCCGTCAGTCGGGCATGAAGGGCTCCTTCCATGGACAGACGCAGGGCCGACCGATCCTGTACCAAGCCTGCATCACCGGTGCCGGAAGACTCCAGGGTGACCGACTGCACCATGTGTTGGGTCTCGCCACTGATGAGCACCGCATCCAATGACGGCCATGGCAACCCCATGGCTGTGGCCAGGCCCATGGCCATGGCCTGCTCGGCATCTACAGTGCGCCCGGTCAAGACCAAGTCTCTGGCATGGTCTCGACCAACCCGTTGGGCGAGCCGTCGCGTGCCGAGCACCAACCCGAACTGCGCGCCTGGAAAGCGAAAGCTGGCATTTGGCGTGATGTGCCGATGGTCGCAGGCCACCACGAGGTCGGCCGCCGCACCCCAGGCACGCCCCTGCACCCGTGCGATGGTCCGACATCGGCTTGACCAGACGGCCGCAAGCAGGTCTTCGATGGCCTCGAAACGCTCCCGCAGGCTCTGATCGGTCTCGCAGTCCAGACCAGACAAATCCAGGCCCGTGGAAAAATCGGCCAGGGCCGAGCAAAAGCCAATCGTCTGCACGCTGGCCATGGCCTGCGCCCGATGGAATGTCTCAAGTAGCGCCTGCACGACGGCATGCGACAACGCATTGGCCGAGGGCGCTCGGTTCAGGTGGATCCACGCCGTGGCGTCCTCCACCTCGAGGGCCACGGGCTCCTGGGAGTGGATCATGAGGCCTCCACCCCCACGGGGCCGAGCGGCGGCACGGCCGACCCAACAGGGAGCATCTCTCCATTGAGACGCACAGGGCAGCCCACGGTCTTCGACACCCCGCCCTCGGGCAAGGGCAGTGGGCAAACCAGTTCCAGGTGCTCGGCCTGGGGGTCAGACAAGGCCTGCTCGTAATTCTGGATCGGTGAGCATGGAATGCCGGCCCCGCGGCAGGCCGCCAACCAGGCGGCAGCAGGCTGGCCGATGAAGACCTCCTCGAGCAGGGCCTTGAGTTCAGACTGATGCGCAGCCCGCAAGGCGGTGGTGACAAAGCGCGGGTCCTCCCGCCATTGAGGGCGATCCACAATCTCGCAGACCGCATGCCAGAGGCGATCGTTGCCCGCTGCAAGTACAAAGTAGCCGTCCTGCGCACGAAAGGCCTGATAGGGTGCATTGCGCGGATGTGCCGAGCCCAATGCCTGAGGGTTCACGCCGGTGCCGAAGAACTGGGAGGTCTGCAGGGCTGCGATGGCCAGGCTGGTGGCAAACATGGGAATGTCGAGGTGCCCCCCAGGACCGCCCGAGCGCACTCGATGCAACAAGGCCAAGATGGAATAGGCTGCGTAGAGACCTGCTGTGAAATCGGAGATGGGCACGCCGCACTTGACGGGCGCACCACCGGGCTCGCCCGTCACACTCATCACCCCGCTCGCGGCCTGGATGGTCACATCGAAACCACCCTCCTGCGCCCTCGGCCCAGACTGTCCAAAGGCCGAAATGGAGCAATAGACCAGATCAGGCCGACACGACAACGCCCACTGTGCACCCAGACCAAGCCGATCCATCACACCCGGCCGGCTGTTCTCGATCACCACATCGGCCGCAAGCATCAGCCGCCGGGCCTGCTCGAGGTGATCTGCCTGCTTGAGGTCGAGTCGAACCGACGACTTGCCCCGGTTAAGCGAGGCAAAGTTCTCGCTCAACCCCTCCGAGATGGGCGGCCAGCTGCGCATGGCATCGCCTTCGGGCGGCTCAATCTTGATCACCTCTGCGCCGAAATCGGCGAGCAGCATGCCTGCGAAGGGGCCCGCTGCGATCTGACAAACCTCTACAACCTTCACGCCTTCAAGGATTTTCACCATGGCATACTCTAGCCCATGGCCAGAACCGTTCAGTGCATCAAGCTCAAGCAGGAATCCGAGGGCTTAGATTTTCCACCCGCCCCAGGCGAACTCGGCAAACGCATTTTCGAGAA
>JBEARM010000121.1:0-2824 GCA_041163175.1 Pseudomonadota bacterium
TTCTCCAACGAGCACTACAACCTCTACCTGGCCTACCAGGCCGGCCGGCATGCGGGCGGTGGCATGGACCAAGACAGCCGAGACCAATACGCCCAGTTCCTGCTGCAGAGCCGTGTCGATACGCGACTCGTCACCTTCCGAGACCCAGAGGGCGAACTCAAGATGGTCTCCCTCATCGACCTGCTCCCCGAGGGCCTCTCGGCCGTCTACACCTTCTATTCGCCAGACCATCCCAAGGCCTCGCTGGGCACCTACGGCATTCTTTGGCAGATCGAGGAATGCGTGCGGCTACGCCGGCCCTATGTCTACCTCGGCTACTGGATCGAGGAGAGCAAGAAAATGACCTACAAGCGAGACTTCCAGCCCGCGGAGGTCTTGGTCTCGGGCAGCTGGCAGCCACTGCCGCGTTGAACCCTCGCATGCTGGCCTTGTATCCGGTCGTCCGGCCGCTATTGTTTGCGCTCGACCCAGAGCAGGCCCACGATGTGAGCCTGGCGGGCCTGCAGTGGGCCCACCGTTGGACGCCTTTCGCCCTGCCCGCCTCGGCGCCCATCACCGCAGGCTCCCCGGTGCGGGTGGCGGGCCTCTCGTTCCCAAACCGCGTGGGCCTGGCCGCAGGGCTCGACAAGAACGCTGCACACCTCGATGCCCTGGGCCGATTTGGCTTTGGCTTCATGGAGGCCGGTACCGTCACCCCAAGGCCACAGCCGGGCAACCCCAAGCCCCGCATGTTTCGCCTGCCCGAGGGCGAGGCGATCATCAATCGGTTTGGCTTTAATAACCTCGGCCTGGAGGCCTTCATCTCCAACCTCAAGGCCTCAACCTGGGTTCGGGAGAGGCACGGCCTGCTGGGCCTGAACATCGGCAAGAACGCGAACACGCCAATCGAGCAGGCGGCCGACGACTACCTCACCTGCCTGGAGGCCCTCTACCCCTGGGCCGACTACATCACGGTGAACATCTCATCGCCCAACACCAAGAACCTGCGCGGCCTGCAGTCTGCGCAGAGCCTCACCCCGCTGCTCGAGGCCCTCAAGCGCCGACAGCATGAACTCACCAGCAGGCTTCAACGCCGGGTGCCGCTCTTTCTAAAGGTGGCCCCCGACCTCGACGACGAACAAATTCTGGACATTGCCAAGGCGGTCAACACGCACGAGTTCGAAGGCCTGATTGCCACCAACACCACGCTTGATCGCAGCGCTGTCGAGGGGCTCGCCCATGCTGAGGAGGCTGGTGGCCTCTCGGGCGCCCCGCTCACGGGGCCCTCCACATCAGTGCTCAGGCGCTTTCGAGAAGCACTGCTCCCCGAGGTGGCCCTGGTGGGCGTGGGCGGCATCCTGAGCCCATTCGATGGACTGGTCAAGCGCGATGCGGGCGCCGACCTGGTACAGGTGTACTCCGGTCTGGTCTACCGGGGCCCGCGGCTCGTGGCCGACTTGGCGAACGACCTGGCCGTGGCCCATCCGGGGTAACGGGCCGAGAAGGTGGCCCCACGCGGGGTGGGCAGGTCTCGATAGGCCGTCCAGCCGTTGGCCAGTGGCAGGCCACCCAGCCGATGCCTGCGTCCACCGCTGATGCGCAGAAACAAACTGGCCATGGAGGCCACAAGCCGATAGAGCGGCGGGCGTACCGCCACGTAGGCCCAGAGATTAAAGCTCATGCGCTCGGCCCAAGGCCGCAGGTGCCGCTCGTACTGACGCTCACGAAGCTTGCGCAGCAGGTCTGGCAGGGGGATCTTCACCGGGCAGACCACATGGCATTCACCGCACAAGGTGGCCGCCTGCGGGAGGTCGGGAGCGTTCTCCAGGCCCTGGTAGGCCGGCGTGAGCACCGATCCCATGGGCCCAGGGTAGACCCATCCGTAGGCATGGCCGCCGATCTTCTGATACACCGGGCAGTGGTTCATGCAGGCGCCGCAGCGAATGCAGCGGAGCATGTCTTGAAACTCACTTCCCAGCAGGCTTGAACGGCCGCCATCGACCAGCACGAAGTAGAGGTGGTCTGGGCCATCGGGCTCGCCCTTGGCCCGGGTGCCGGTGAGCAGAGAAATGTAATTGGAGATGGACTGGCCAGTGGCCGAGCGTGTGAGCAGCCGGGCCACGGTGGCAAAGTCTTCGAGGGTGGGCAGCACCTTCTCGATGCCGGTGACCACCACATGCACGCGCGGCATGATGGTGACCATGCCCTCGTTGCCCTCGTTGGTCACCAAGGCGACCGAGCCGGTCTCGGCAATCACAAAGTTTCCGCCCGTCACGCCCATGTCGGCCCCCAAGAACTTGGGCCGCAGCTGCTCACGGGCCTCGCGGGTGAGCTCTGGAATGTCACTCAACTTGGGCCGCTGATGAACCTTCGAGAAGAGGTCGGAGATCTCTTCTTTGTCCTTGTGAATGACTGGCGCAATGATGTGGCTGGGCGCCTCGTTGTCATTGATCTGAAGGATGTACTCGCCAAGGTCGGTCTCGATGGGCTCGATGCCCGCCTGGGCCAGGGCCGTGTTGAGGGCCATTTCTTCAGAGACCATCGACTTGGATTTGGTCACGGTCTTGACCTCATGCTGCTTGGCAATGGCCACGACCATCTCGGAGGCCTGCGCTGCAGACTCCGCAAAGAGCACCGTGGCACCGGCCTTGGTGGCATTGGCCTCGAACTGTTCAAGCCAAAGGTCGAGCCGGCCGATGGCCCGGTTGCGACGATCGACCGCAGCCTCGCGGGTGGCCTCAAAGTCGATCTCGGTCATGGCCTGGGCACGGGCCGTGACGAATTTGTCGGCCAGCCGTCGCAGGTTTCGCTGCAGCCGAATGTCGGCGAGCTTCTCGGTGGCCAT
>JBEARM010000122.1:0-2777 GCA_041163175.1 Pseudomonadota bacterium
CGTGGCCGACGGACGACCGACGAGAGAGCAGCAGCAACAAGCGGGGTGTGGCGCGTCGTGCGATGCGGCCGCGGGAGCAGCACGATCCCACATCGGACGCCCCCACGCGTCGCCCGATCGATTAAGGATCAGATCGATCAGATCCTGACTTATCTCTCGTTCGACCTTTGAAACTCACACAACTTCCCCTCCACGCTCCACACCACCCCGACCCAACAGCCTCCTCGCCCACCAAACGACGACGCCCGTGGCGAGGGGTGCTAGCTGCGCGGTCGGCTGCAGCGCGCGTTGCCGCCCGAGGCGATTCCGCGCCCCTGCCGGTGACCCAAGGCCTCCCAAAGGCCGTCGTGCCGGCGGCTGAGGCCCTGGCCAAATTCCTCCGAAAAAAATGAAGCCCCGTCACCTCTCGCCAGTCGTGATGGTGCTGCTGGCTGTCGCCGCCTGCCTGCCCGCCGTGGCCCAGGCCCAAGGGCTGCCGGCGGTGAACATCCAGGGTTCTCAATACAGCCTCACCCTCGAGCTCCTGGGCCTGATCACGGCCCTCACGCTGCTGCCTTCGATGCTGCTCATGATGACCTCCTTTGTGCGGATCATCATTGTCATGTCTTTGTTGCGGCAGGCACTCGGCACGGCACAGACGCCACCCAACCAGGTGCTGGTCGGCCTGTCCTTGTTTCTCACGCTCTTCATCATGGCGCCCATCTTCGGGCAGGTCTACGAGACCGCCTTGCTGCCGTATTTTGATCGTGAGATTTCGTTCACCCAGGCGCTGGCCAATGCCGAGGCGCCCATCCGGGCCTTCATGCTCGCCCAGACCCGCGAGGCCGACATTGCCGCCTTCGCCGAGATCTCTCGTGCGCCCGCGCTCAGTGGGCCGGAGTCGGTGCCCTTCACGACGCTGGTGCCAGCCTTCATCACCTCGGAGTTGAAGAGCGCCTTCACGATTGGTTTTTTGATCTACATCCCGTTTGTGGTGATCGACCTCATCGTGGCCAGCGTGCTCATGTCCATGGGCATGATGATGCTCTCGCCCATGATGATCTCGATGCCCTTCAAGCTCATGCTTTTCGTGCTGGTGGACGGCTGGACCCTCCTCGTGGGTTCTCTGGCGGCCAGCTTTGTGACCCCGACTGTTCCTTAATCAAACCAAGAAAGCCATTCCATGGACACCGCCGCCGTTGTTGACCTCGCCCGAGAGGCCCTGATGATTACCATGCTGGTCTCGCTGCCCCTGCTGGCCATTGCCCTCATCGTGGGTCTGCTGATTGGCGTCTTCCAGGCGGCCACCTCCATCAACGAAATGACCCTCAGTTTTATTCCGAAGCTGGTGGCCATTGGGTTGGCCATGGCGGTCTTTGGCTCCTGGCAGATCAACCTCATGGTGGATTTCTGTCGCGGTGTCTTCCAACGCATTCCCGGGCTCTTCCTCTAGCCCACAGCGCATTGGCCTCGCATGCTCTCACTCCTTGCCGCCGACGTTGTTGAACGATTCCTGACCATGCTCTGGCCCATGGCCAGGATTTCGGCCTTGCTCTTGGTGGCCCCTGTCTTGTCGCTCGATGCCGTGACGGTTCGGATTCGAATCGTCCTGGCGCTGGTGCTCACCTTCTTCATTTACCCGCTGTTCGACTGGCCGGTGATTGACCCGACCTCGGCTGCGGGCCTCTTAGAACTCGCCAACCAGATCACCATCGGCATTCTGATGGGCCTGATTCTGCAGGTGGTCCTGGCAGCCGTGGCCACCGGTGGGCAGGCCATTGCCGGCTCCATGGGCCTGTCGATGGCCAACATGATGGATCCGAACCTCGGAAATGTGCCCGTGGTGGCCTCCTTTCTGGTGATCCTCGCCAGCCTGATTTTTCTCGGCCTCGGTGGCCATGTGCTGCTCATGGAACTGCTGATTCAAAGTTTCGAGTTGCTTCCCATCGGCCAAGGGCTGTTGAGTCTCAATGCCATTGGCCAGCTGCTGGGCTGGTCGTCCATGATGTTCTTGGGCGCGGTGCTGCTGGCCCTGCCACTCTTGGTGATTCTGCTGGCGGTGAACCTCGGCCTCGGTGTCGTGGTGCGGGCTGCGCCCACCCTGAACATTTTTGCCGTGGGATTTCCCGCCATGATCCTGGCGGGCATGGCCATGCTCTACATCCTGATGGGCGCTATGGCGGGCCGCATGCAGTGGCTCTGGACGGCCGCCTTCGCGCAGATTCGCACAATCTTGGGGGTGGAGTGATCGATGGCTGACCAAGATTCCGATCTCGAACGCACCGAAGAACCGACCGCCAGGCGCCTAGAGAAGGCGCGGGAGGACGGCCAGATTGCGCAGTCGAAGGAGCTGCCTTCGGCCGTGGTGGTGGTGGCCTCGGTGGCGGCCCTTTTCATGGCGGGCAGCTGGTTTTATCAGCATGTTTCGGCCATTTTTGCCCAGGGCTTTCAGATCGACCCGCGGGCGCTCGACACGCCGCACCTCTTGCCCGCGCTCTTTGCCAAGTTCACGGTCGAGAGCTTCATCATCATGCTGCCTTTGTTCCTGCTCACCCTGGTGGCGGCTTTCATCGGCTGCACGACCACGGGCGGCTTTAATTTCTCCTGGAAGGCGGCCACGCCCAAGCCGGACAAGCTCGACCCGATCGCTGGCGTCAAACGCATGTTTGGCCTCAATGCCCTCATGGAGCTTGGCAAGGCTATTCTGAAATTCTCGCTGGGGTGCATCGTGCTGTTTCTGATGATGTCTTACCAAATGCCGGAGTACCTCAAGCTCTCGAGCATGGCCATGGAGCCCG
>JBEARM010000123.1:0-2700 GCA_041163175.1 Pseudomonadota bacterium
GAAACTGGCCCGGCGCGATGCGCCGACTGTCCTCGCGGGTGTCGAACTGCTGGCGCAGTTCCTCGGACTGCTGACGGGCCCAGGGCGAGACCACCAGGCTGATCGTGGCCACCGCAAGCGCCAAGGGCCAAATGAAGCGCCAGACCGGCCGCACCAAGCTCAAGAGGCTTTTGCCCGAGGAGAGCCAGACCACCATCTCGGAATCTCGCCAGAGGCGGGAGAGCACCATGAGCACGGAGATGAAGGCTGTCAGGCTGATGACCAGGCCCAGGGAATTGACCGTGGAGAGGGCAATCAGCGGGAGCACGAGCTCGCTGTCGGCCTTGCCGGAGGCTGCCCTGCCCAGGGTTCGGATGAGGGTGGTCGTGACCACAATCGTCAGCAGGGTGGCAAAAACCACACCGCCCATGGCCCTGAGTTCTTGCAATAGGGCTTTGTGAAAGATCACGGGCTTTTATAATGAGGGTTTTCGTCCATTGCTAGGCATTTTGTCATGACCGTTGCTTCCAGCATGAAAGAAGTCAAAGACCCGGGTGAGGCTCGGGAATCCATTGAATTTATCGCCAGCAACAAGCCCGTGGATCGGGCCGGCGCCGACTGCGCCTGGGTGGCGCTCTTTGCCACACCCAACGGGGTGGAGCTCACCATGCCCGCCCGCGTGGTCGACAAGGTCTCCAACGGGGCCCTGGCCCGACTGCTCAAGGCCGGCGACTTCGATGCCAAGGCCGGCACCACCCTGCTGCTGCGCGACCTCGATGGCCTGGCGAGCACCCGAGTGCTGCTCGTGGGCCTGGGCAAGAAAGAGGCCGTCACCGAGAAGGTCTTTGCCGATGCTGTGAAGTCGGCCACCAAGGCCATGACCTCCCTGAAAGGCGTGAAGCGGGTGTCGTCTTACCTGACCGAAGTGGCCGTGGGAAGCCGCGACGGCAGCTGGCGTGTGCAGACCCACGTGCTCGCCTGCCGCGAGGCCCTCTACCGCTTCGACCGCTTCAAGAGCAAGGCCAGCCCCGAGGGCGCCGCAAAGACTGCAGCCAAGGCCGCGAAGGCGGCCAAGGGGGCCGATGCACCCTCATTGCGCAGCGTGGAGATGCTGCTGCCCGGCGACCTTCGCCCCACCGATGCACCCAAAATCATTGCCGAGGCCCAGGCCCTGGCCAATGGCATCGAACTCACCAAAGACCTCGGCAACCTGCCGCCCAACATCTGCACCCCCACCTTCCTGGCCAACACCGCCAAGAGCCTCGCCCGCCAGTTCCGACTCAAGGCCGAGGTGCTCGACCGCGCCGCCATGGAGAAGCTCGGCATGAATGCACTGCTGGCCGTGGCCCAGGGCTCGGTTCAGCCGCCGCAGTTCATCGTGCTCCAGCACAACGGCGGCACGGCCAAGGATGCGCCCCTGGTGCTGGTGGGCAAGGGCATCACCTTCGACACCGGTGGTATCTCGCTCAAGCCACCGGCCGAGATGGATGAAATGAAGTACGACATGTCCGGGGCCTCCACCGTACTGGGGGTCATGCATGCCGTGGCCGAGATGGGCCTCAAGCGCAATGTGGTCGGCGTGATCCCCACGGCCGAAAATATGCCCAGCGGCTCGGCCACCCGGCCCGGTGACATCGTGCAGACCATGTCGGGCCAGACCGTCGAGATTCTCAACACCGATGCCGAAGGCCGCCTCATCCTGTGCGATGCCCTCACCTATGTCGACAAGCAGTTCAAGCCGGCGGCCGTGGTGGACATCGCCACACTCACCGGCGCCTGCGTGATTGCCCTCGGTGCCGTGAACTCGGGCCTCTTCAGTGCAGACGATGCGCTCGCACAGGCCCTCATCGATGCAGGAAAGACACGGCTCGACACCGCCTGGCGCATGCCGCTTGAAGAGGACTACCAGGAGCAGTTGAAGTCGCCCTTTGCCGACATGGCCAACATCGGGGGCCGAGCTGCGGGCAGTGTCACTGCGGCCTGCTTCCTGTGGCGCTTTGCGAAAAACTATCGCTGGGCGCACTTGGACATTGCCGGTACGGCCTGGCGGAGCGGCCAGAACAAGGGCGCAACGGGCCGGCCCGTGGGCCTTCTGGTGGAGTTCCTCAAGAACGGCCTGGCGTGACCAGTGTTGACTTCCACTTCAACACGCCAGACCGCCTGACCCACGCCTGCCGCCTGGTCCGCAAGGCACTGCGGGCCAAGGCCGCCACCGAGGAGAAGCCGCTCATTGTCTTCTGCGCGGAGGCGGCCCGGCTCTCGAGGTTCGACGACCTCCTCTACGAGTTCTCCGACGAGGACTTCCTGCCCCACGTGCCAGCCGACCACCCCCTGGCCGAGGAATCTCCCGTGATTCTCTGCGCCACGCCATGGATGCCCGCAGCACCCCGCACGCCGCACCTGTTGGTCAACCTCGACGATGACGTGCCGGAGTTCTTCAGCAGCTTTGACCGCGTCTTTGAAATCGTTGGGCCTGAGGACACCGACAAACAAAAGGCCCGCCTCCGATTCGCCTTCTACCGCGACCGCGGTTATCCCATCACCCGCCACGATCTCCAACATGTCGACGCTCGATAAATCCTTTGAACCCGCCCAACTCGAAGCCCACTGGGGGCCGGAGTGGGAGCGTCGTGGCCTCTATGCGGCCGGCCAGCAGCCCAAGGCCCAGGCCTTCTGCATCCAGCTGCCTCCGCCCAATGTGACCGGCACCCTGCACATGGG
>JBEARM010000124.1:0-3249 GCA_041163175.1 Pseudomonadota bacterium
GGAGCCCAAACATGACGCCCGCCCGCGCGGCCGAGCATGGGGTCAGCAGCGTGTCACTCGATGAACTGTTGGCCACCGCGAAGGTCGTGTCCTTGCACCTGGTGCTATCGGCTGCAACACGGCACCTTCTTCATGCCAAGAATCTTCCGCAGATGCGGCCCGATGCGGTCTTGGTCAACACCTCTCGCTCAGGCCTGATTCACGAAGGTGATCTTGTTGCCGCCCTCAAGGCCGGCCGGCCGGGCATGGCAGCCTTGGATGTCTTCGATGAAGAACCCCTGCCCAAAGATCACCCGTTTCGGCATATGCATCAGGTCACCTTGAGTCCGCACCTGGGCTTTGTGGCCAACCCGGTCTATGAGATCTTCGCCAAGACCGTCGCCCATCACCTTGAGGGTTTGCTGGGCCCAGGGTGAGACCCAGGGGGGCGGTCTCAGTAGAGGTCTCAGTGGTGGTCTCAGGGGGGCGACGGCCCCTCGGGTGCGGGCCGTGCTGACGGACGCCGCTCGAGCAGAATCTCACGAGACAACTGCCGCGCCAGCCATGCAGCAAAGCCTGCCTTGAGCAGGTCACCGGGCAGAAATGCCAGGCTCACCATGGCTGCGGCTGGAAGGGTCATGTCGGCGCGCCAGGCCAGCCACGGAATGCCAATGCAATAGATGACGGGCACGCCGCCGATCAGGCAGGCGATGAACGCCTTCTTCGCCAGGTGTGGGTGGGTCATCGGGGCGGGCGCAGCGACGGGTCTGGTCGATGTCGTCGGTGTCGGGTGGTGTCGCCCCAGCAGACCACGAACAAAAAGAGCAGCACCGCATAGGCCGCATGCTTGGGCTTGAGGAACAGGCCCGCGAGCATCACGCCAAGCGTCTGCAATGTGATGGGTACCCCTGCGAGAAATGGCAGGTCGAGTCGGGGCACCAGGCCGAAGACGGCGATCATCGCCGCAAAGAAGGCGATGCGCACCAGGTCTCGGTGCGCGTCCAGGGATGCGGACTGCGGCCTCATGAGGGAGTGGTGCTCGTTGAGGGTCTAGGAGGCTCGGGGGGCTCCGCTGGTCTCGGCCACCATGTGAATGTAGGCGGCTGTGATCAGGGGGGCATCCACGCCTTTGGTGGCTGCACGACGGGCCATGTCTCCCAAGATGTGCTCATGCTCTGTGCGTTGACCGGCCAGCAGGTCGCGCAGCATCGAGGCCGTGAAGTCTGAGCCCGGTGCCATGAGAATGCCGCGTGCCTTGTCCTGGGCTGCCTCGCCCACAGGCTGGCCTGATGCAGTCGCCACGGCCAGGCATTCCTTGTACATGCGGTCCATGAGCGCAGCGCCCTCGGGCTTGGCCGTGACCGCGCCCACCCCACTGCGAAAGAGCGTGGTGGAGCCCGCCAGTGTTGCGAGGAAGGTCCATTTGTCCCAGAGGGTTTGCGTGATGTCCTCTGAGTAGACGGCATCAAAACTCGCGGCCTCGCAGGCCTTGAAGAAGTCGCGCGCAAGCGGTGCCTGTGCCGGCTCACGATGGCCCATCGTCAGGATGTGCAGTGGGTTCAATTGCCGCACCACACCTGCCTTGCTGAGTGTGGCAGCAATGTGTGCCACGCCGCCGAGAACCCGGTGCGCTCCGAAGACCGCATCGAGTCGGTCCATGTGGGCCACGCCATTGAGCAGGGGCAGCAGGCAGGCCTGCTCGGCCATGGCCGGCCGCAGGGTCTCGATGGCGTCTTCCAGGTCGTAGGCCTTGGGCGAGAGGGCGATGAGATCCCACTGGCTGTGAAGTCGATCAGCCGTGATCGCCTGGACCTTCACTTGAAAGTTGCCGTGCGGGCTCTCCACCTGAAGGCCATCGGCCGCCAGTTGTGCCGCGCGGCCTGGACGAACCAGAAAGCACACATCAGTGCCCGATTGAATCAGTCGGCCCCCAAAGTAGCCACCCACACCACCTGCACCGAGAATCAGAATCTTCATGTTGCGCATTGTGCCTGCCTTAAAATGAACCTTCTTTAGTCAAGCCGTGTCGATTTCACTTGAAAGGAGATGTTCATGACCTCACGCCTGCCCATTTATTTCAGCCTTCTTGTGGCCGCCGCCCTCGTGGTTGCTCCCATGGCCGCCTCGGCCAAGAAAACCGTCTGGTGCGCAGTGGAAAAGAAGACCGGCGACTACACCGCGGACTGTTTCAAGACCAAGTCCGAGTGCAATGCGTTTGTGCAGAAGAAGGGCGCCAGCAAGTTTGAGTGCGGGGCCAACAACGGCTGATCCGTTATCGGGGGGAGGCCCAGGGTTTCCCCCTCGCTTGCAGGTTGGGGTCTGCTGGGGTAGCGTCTTATGAAACGTCCAACATAGGGCGTATTCGAAATACGCAAGCACGCGCGAGGAGACCCAAGCATGCTCAAAAGTCTGCACATTAATCCCGAGAAGTGCACCGGCTGTCTGCAGTGTGAGATGGCCTGTTCTTACGAGAACTACGGCGTGTTTGCCACCGCCAAGTCTCGCATCAAGGTTTTCGACTTCCACAGCACGGGCCGCAAAGTGCCCTACACCTGCACCCAGTGCGATGAAGCCTGGTGCCTGCACGCGTGTCCTGTCGAAGCCATTACCGTGGACAAAGCCACCGGCGCCAAGGTGGTCAACGAGGCCACCTGCGTGGGCTGCAAGGTCTGCACCATCTCCTGCCCGTTTGGCACGATCAATTACGTGGCCGAGACCGGCAAGGTTCAGAAGTGCGACCTCTGCGGCGGCAATCCTGCTTGCGCAGAAGCCTGCCCCACGCAGGCCATCACTTATGTCGATGCCAACTGGACAGGCCTCGACCGCATGAAGGCCTGGGCCGACAAACTCGGCAACCAAGCCAGCGCTTAAGGAGGTCAACCATGGCATGGGCACGCAAGATTCTTCGGGTGAACCTCACCAAGGGCACCGTCACCAACGAACCCCTCAACATGGCTTGGGCGGCCCAATATCTGGGCTCGCGAGGGCTGGCCTCCAAATACCTCTCCGAAGAGGTCGACCCGAAAGTGGATCCGCTCTCGGCTGAGAACAAGATCATCTGGGCCACGGGGCCACTCACCGGCACCATGGCCTCCACCGGAGGCCGCTATGTGGTGGTCACCAAAGGGCCGCTCACGGGAGCCATTGCCTGCTCGAACTCTGGTGGCTACTGGGGCGCCGAATTGAAGATGGCTGGCTGGGACATGGTCATTTTTGAGGGCAAGTCGCCCAAGCCCGTGTACCTCTCCATCGAGGACGACAAGGTCGAGC
>JBEARM010000125.1:0-2617 GCA_041163175.1 Pseudomonadota bacterium
AATATTTATTTACAGTTTCGTTCATATGGGACAATTGATTGGTGAGAAGTATTTTAATGTACTTAAACTCAAGAATGTAGATTTAATAAAATATAATACAAATTCATTTCAAGAAGCCCTTGAAACCTGGCTTGTCCCCGCCGCCAGGCAGGTTCTGAAATCCGGTGGGCGTGTGATGCGGCTTGTCCGGACGAGGGTCTGTGGGGATGGCTGCACAGCCCAGGAGTAACAGGCTTGCAGTCATCAAGGGCAGCAGGCTGAGGGTTGGGAAGGGAGAGAGGGACATGGGTCTGAGATTAGGTGACCCCCAAGCATAATGGCTCGTCATGGAACAATCGATTAAAAACCTGGTGCTGATTTTCGGTGATCAGTTGGACGAATCTGCACCGGTACTCGCCTCCTTGGATCCGCAGCGTGACGTGGTCTGGATGGCTGAGGTGATGGAGGAGTCCACCCATGTCTGGTGCTCCAAGCAGCGTGCGGTGCTTTTTCTCTCGGCCATGCGTCATTTCGCTCAGATGCTCAGGAGCAAGGGCTTAACGGTGTTCTATCGACAGATCGATGACCCCGACAATCAGCAGTCGCTTGCTGCGGAGCTTGGGTCGGCCATCGTGGCATACCGGCCCAAACAGGTGGTCATGACAGCGCCGGGTGACTGGCGGGTCCTGGCATCGATCCGCTCGGTCTGCGAGGCTTGTGGTGTGCCTCTGCAGATTCATGAGGATGCACATTTCTTCTCGACGGTGGCGGACTTCCGAGCCCATGCCAAGGGGCGAAAGCAGCTTCGCCTGGAGTATTGGTACCGCGAGTGTCGACAGCGGCACGGCGTGCTCATGGATGGAGACGAACCCGCTGGGGGGAAGTGGAATTTCGACCATGAAAACCGAGCCGCCTTCCCGAAATCTGGTCCGCCCGAGCGTCCGCTGCCGCTGCGGTTCGAGCCAGATGCGGTCACTTGCGATGTGATTTGTTGGGTGAATTCTGTTTTGGCCGGCCACCCTGGCACTGTGGCTCCCAGCGTGCAGGGGTTCGGATGGCCGGTGACCCGGCAACAGGCGCTGGAGTTGTTGTCCGATTTCATCGTGCACCGGCTACCCCAGTTCGGTCTTTATCAAGATGCCATGTGGACTGACGAGCCGTGGCTTTTCCACTCGCACATCGCCAGTGCCTTGAATCTCAAGCTTCTCTCGGCGCGGGAGGTGGTCTCGGAGGTGGAGCAGGCCTGGCGCAGGGGTGATGTTCCGATTGAGTCGGCTGAGGGCTTTATTCGTCAGGTCTTGGGATGGCGCGAGTATGTCCGCGGCATTTACTGGACGCAGATGCCCGACTATGCCGAGATGAACGCCCTGTCTGCAGAGCGCCCGTTGCCGAGCTTCTTCTGGACGGGAGAGACCGAGATGAATTGCCTGTCTCAGGCCATTTCTCAAACCCTGGAAACCGGCTATGCGCACCACATTCAGCGTCTCATGGTCACAGGCCTCTACACCCTTATGTTTGGGGTAGACCCCAGGCAGGTTCATGCCTGGTACCTGAGTGTGTATGTCGATGCCGTGGAGTGGGTTGAGCTGCCGAACGTGGTGGGCATGAGCCAGTATGCCGATGGTGGGCTGATGGCCAGCAAGCCCTATGTGGCCACTGGAAAGTACATCTCTCGCATGAGCAATTACTGCGCATCCTGCCGTTTTAAGCCCGATGAATCCGTGGGTGAACAGGCCTGCCCCTTTACCACCTTGTATTGGGATTTCCTGCTCCGGCACCGGGCGGTGTTGCGTGGGAATCAGCGAATGGCCATGCAACTCAAGAACCTAGACCGCCTCTCCGACGAGCGGCGACGTGCGATTCAGGCTCAGGCGGATCAGCATCGCAGGGCCTGCTCGTCTTTGTCATACTCATCCCACTGACCAAGGAGATTCCATTGAACTGCACCATTCGTTGGGCTGGCGGCGACACCATGAGCTTCATTGCCGAGACCGGCTCGGGCCATAGCTTCGTGATGGACGGTGCGCCCGAGGGTGGCGGACGAAACCTCGGCCCTCGGCCCATGGAGACCGTTTTGTCGGGTGCGGCCGCCTGCACGGCCTACGATGTCGTGCTCATCCTGCGCAAGAGCGGCCTGCACATTGTCGGCTGTGAAGTGATCACCACGTCCGAGCGGGCCGAGAGCGATCCAAAGGTCTTCACCAAGATACACCTCTTGTTTCGGATCACCGGCAAGGAGCTCAAGGCCAACCTGGTGGAAAGGGCCATCTCTCTCTCGCACAGCAAGTACTGCTCGGCCACCAAGATGCTTGGCGCCACGGCCGAGATCACCCACGCCTACGAGCTGCACGAGACCCCTTGACAGCTGTGCTAGCTTGAGATGGAAAGGAGCGTTTCCATGCCATCCAAGTCACTACAGTATTCAATAGGCCTCATGCTTGGCCTGGTCGTCTCTGTTGCCGGTGCCCAGAGTAAGTCACATGCCCACCATCACGCCCATGCCCATGGCCAAGGGGAGCTCGAACTGTCGATTGGAAAAGGACGCATTCAGGGCATGCTTCGCGTGCCCATGGAGAGCCTGCTGGGCTTTGAGCATGCGCCCAAGACAGATGCGCAACGCGCTCAGCTGGCAGCCCTG
>JBEARM010000126.1:0-2614 GCA_041163175.1 Pseudomonadota bacterium
CGCATGAGGTCGTCCATCGTGTAGACCTTCTGGTTTTTCACCAGGCCGTTGATCATCAGGCGATGCTTGGAGGGATCGATGTCCCACCATCCTTGGTGATGCCGCTCGAAGTGCAGGCCGCTTGGCGTGATGATGCCAAAGGTGCCCTGCAGGGGTGTGAAGGCGACCGACGCCGCAGACACGCGGGTCAGGCCCGGGCTCTCGCGGCGCTGAAGACCCTTCTCGAACTGAGAGGGCAGGCCGTAGCCGTTGGCGGCCACGGGCATGCCGAGGCCCGTGGTGTGGGCAGGCAAATTCAGGATGTTCGGGTCGCCCTGCCCGGACACCGGGTTCGAGGCCGCACGCGCCGCAGAGGCGAGGCCCAGGCCCGCTGTCGCTGCACCCGCGGCGAGGAATTTCCGGCGCATGGCCTCCGGCGACTTGCCATCCTCCAGTGCCAGAAAGTTCTCTGGCGCCTTGACCAATCGCCCCAATTGACGCTCCGTTTTCATGACCTGTCGGCTCCCATGATTTTTAAGTGAAAAAGTTACCCAAGGCCGCCGGCCAGCCGCACGCAGACAGAGCGGCAGAGGTCGGTGATCATCGGGTCGGAGATGCGATAAAACACGAATGTGCCCTCTCGCCGCCGGTTCAATACGCCAGCGCGGTAGAGGAGGCTGAGGTGGCGAGACACATTGGGCTGGGGGAGATCTGTGAGGGCCACCACCTCTTGGACAGAGCGCTCTTCCGTACAAATGGCCTGAATGATCCGCAGGCGAGCGGGCTCCGAGAGCAGCGCGAAATACTGCGCAGCCCGGTCGAAGATGAAGTCGAGCTCATCCTTGTCGGTGACGTTCGGGCCTAAAATGCCAACGTCATCTTTGGCTACAGGAACAGGTGTCTCAGTCATTTGACGGCAAGATATGCTTCTAGAAGCATATAGTCAACTAGCAAACGTGATGCGACGCACAAGCCTTGGCGCTGCCGAAAGGGCCCCATTGGAATGACCCCCGCCAGACCGCTCTCAGCCCATCAACTTCCCCTGGCCCTTGAGGAAGCCATACGGGCCAGGGGTGGGATCGTGCTCATTGCCATGGCCAGCCTCCCCAATTGCCCCTGGTGTGACCTGGTGCTGAAGGACCAGCTCCTGCCCCGCATGCGGTCGGCCGACCGACCACAGGTTCGTGTTGTCCTCCTGGACATCACCGACCGGCGCCCGATTCGGACGCCAGGCAACCGGGCTGAGCGGCCTGAACTGACTTGGTTGGCGCAATCCCCGCAGCAATGGGCTCGCGCACAAGGCATCCGAATGGCCCCAACCGTCTTTCCGCTGGACCTCACCGGCCAGGCCATTGGTGAGCCGCTGGTGGGCTACAGCTCGGTGGACTTTTACGGCGCCTACCTTGAAGATCGAATTCAACTCGCAAAGGCCCATTGGGCGCGCATCAAACCCCCAGGAGCAGCCGCATGAAAAGCCTCATCCAAGACCACGCCGCCCGCGAAGCGTTACACGAGGAGGTTCATGCCCGCCCCCCCATTGCTCTCTGGCCAGAGGAGCGGGTTTACAGTCAGTCCCTGATCATCAGCACGCCAGACCAGAGGGCCGCCCTTATGGACTGGATCAACCGGCTCACGTCGTCCCTTGGTGTGGCCGTGCATCCCGTGCATGGCCAGACTGTGCGGGTGCTCGAACTGAGCCCCTCGCCTGCTCGCCTCCTGTTGAAGTGGGAACTCCATGGCGAGTTCTGCGGCTTCACGGTCTACGCCCAGAGCCCCATGATGCCGAACGAAGGCTTCACAGACAGCCGCAAACCCCTGCAGGACCGTGTGCGTGCCAGGCTCTCGGAGCTCGGCATCGAGTCCCTGAACCCCTCCATCGGCGAGCGCATGGCGGCGGTCGACATCGTGCTCAAGCCGGCCTCGTACACAGACGATGCAGCCGAGCATGCGCCGCTGTTCTCTGGCAACACGCTGGTGGGATCGACCATCCTCGCAACCCAAAAGGCTCAAGTCTGGACAGACTTTCAGCTCGACCAGGCGGGTTTTGTCTGCATGCTGGTCACCCATCAGGGCATTGGATCTCGACAGGCCGGCCGCGTCGTGCAACGGCTCATCGACATCGACACCTACCGAATGATGGCCATGCTCGGCATTCCAAGGGCGAAGGCCCTGTCAGGCCCACTTCGTGAGGCCGAGTCTCAACTGGCAAGCCTTGTCGAGCGAATCGCCCAGGCGGGGGCACCCACCCCGGACACGCCAGAAGGCTTTCAGACCGATGAGCACCTGCTCACCGATGTCACCGCCATTGCGGCCCGCGTGGAGGAGTGGATTTCGCTGCACGGTCTGCGGTTCACGGCCAGCGAGGCCTACACAGAGCTCGTGCGCCGCTCTTTGAGCGAGCTGCGCGAGACAGCCATTCCAGGCGTGCAGAACCTCACAGAGTTCATGGACCGACGCTTCGAGCCCGCCATGCGCAGCCGGCACCACGACCACCTGATCTGCGACGTATGCGGGCGGATCGTGGAGTTCATGGACGAGCGGATCGAGGCTCTTCAGGAAGAGGTGGCTCGCGCCCACGGGTTTTCAGTGACCATGCACAAAATGGAACTGTACGGCGTGTGTGACCGATGCCGCG
>JBEARM010000127.1:0-2576 GCA_041163175.1 Pseudomonadota bacterium
TGGAAGTGCTGCAGGCGGTGGACATCAGCAAGCTGCCCTTGGAGTTGGCTTTGAAGACCGTGCAGGGCGATGGCGGCAAGGGCAAGCGCACCATCGTAGTCTTTGAAGACCCTTACTGCTCGTTCTGCCGCAAGTTCCGGGCGGTGCTTCTGAGCATGGAAAACGTCACCAT
Organism: Pseudomonadota bacterium; assembly: GCA_041163175.1. Classification (GTDB taxonomy): domain Bacteria; phylum Pseudomonadota; class Gammaproteobacteria; order Burkholderiales; family Burkholderiaceae_A; genus Hahnella. The sequence continues at coordinate 173 of JBEARM010000127.1, forward strand.
TTACACCTACTTCTACCCCATCCTGCGGGCGGAATCGACCATCGTCTCCAGGAACGCCTGGTGCGCCAAAGACCGTGAGGCCGCCTGGGAGGGCTGGATGATGCAAGGCAAGGAGCCTGCGGCCGCGCCGGCCAACTGCGACTTCCCCAAAGACAAGATTCTGGCGCTCGGCCAAGGCCTGGGTGTTCAGGCCACGCCCACCACCTTTGTGAGCAGTGGCAAACGCCTGCAGGGCGCCTTGAGCAAAGAGGCCCTCGAGGCGGCGTTGAAGACGCCCTAATTATTTTTGAGCAGACCTTGATCCAGGCCGTTGATTTCCAGCAGTTCGTGGCCCTCGCGCGTGCGGGCCACAACCGCATTCCGCTTGTGCGAAGCCTGCAGGCCGATCTCGACACGCCGCTGTCGGCCTACCTGAAACTCGCGGCCGCACCGAACAGTTTTCTGCTCGAGTCGGTGGTGGGGGGTGAGCGCTTTGGCCGCTACTCCTTCATTGGCCTGCCGGCTCGCACCCGCATCGAGGCGCGCGACCGAGACATTCGTCTCAAGGTGGCGGGCGCACCGGACTTCACGCTCCAAGGCGACCCACTTCAGTTCGTCGAGGCCTACCTCTCGCAGTTCAAGGCTGCGCGTGTGGAAGGCCTGCCGCGTTTTGCGGGTGGCCTGGCTGGCTACTTTGGCTACGAGACCATTCGTTACATCGAGCCGCGGCTGGACCAGCCCGCGGCGAAGTCGCGTCCCGACCCCATGGGCCTGCCCGATGTCCTGCTGCTGCTCACCGAGGAGCTTGCAGTCTTCGACAACCTCGCGGGCCGACTGTCGTTGTGGGTCTATGCCGAGTCCGGCGATCTTCGAAGCGGAGCGCAGGTGCCTGCCCCATGGCCCGAGGCGCGACTGCGTCAGGCCTACGATGCCGCCATGGCTCGATTGGATGCCCTCGTGGCCCAGTTGAAGGCCCCCTTTGTGCCGCCTGAGGCGGAGTCCTTCCCACCCACCGAGATTCGCCGCGACTTCAGCAAGGAGGACTTCCTCAAGGCCGTGGCCAGCGCCAAGGAATACATCGCAGCGGGTGATGTCATGCAGGTGGTCATTGGCCAGGTGCTGCAAAAGCCATTCAAGGGCTCGGCCCTCTCGCTCTACCGTGCGCTGCGCGGCTTGAATCCGTCGCCCTACATGTACTTCTACGACATGGGCGACTTTCAAATTGCAGGGGCCTCACCCGAGATTCTGGTGCGCCAGGATGAGGTCGCTGGTGAGCCGCAGGGTAGTACCCGTGTGACCATTCGGCCCATTGCAGGCACGCGCCCTCGGGGCAAGACGCCGGCTCAAGACCAAGCACTCGAGCAAGAACTACGGGCCGACCCCAAGGAATGTGCCGAGCACCTCATGCTCATTGATCTCGCCCGAAACGATGTCGGCCGCATTGCGCAAACGGGGACGGTCAAGGTCAATGAACAGATGGTGGTTGAGCGCTACTCCCATGTCATGCACCTGGTGAGCGATGTGGAGGGCATTCTCAAGCCCGAACTCTCGGCCATGGATGTCTTGCGGGCGAGCTTCCCGGCCGGCACCCTGAGTGGCGCGCCGAAGATTCGGGCGCTCGAGATCATCGATGCGCTGGAGCCCGTGAAGCGTGGCCTTTACGGCGGGGCTTGTGGTTACTTGTCGTTCACCGGCGAGATGGACCTCGCCATTGCCATTCGAACGGGCGTGCTCAAGGATGAAACCCTCTATGTGCAGGCGGGTGCGGGCATCGTGGCCGATTCCATTCCCGAGAGCGAATGGCAGGAGACCGAGAGCAAGGCCCGTGCGGTGATGCGGGCTGCTGAAATTGCCGAGAAAGGGCTCGAGCCATGAGCAATGCGGGCCGGCCCACGCGGCTGCTGATGATCGACAACTACGACTCCTTCACCTACAACCTGGTGCAGTACTTCGGTGAATTGGGTGCGCAGGTCACGACCGTTCGCAACGATGCCCAGACGGTCTCGGCCCTGCTCGATCGCCCCGCAGCCGAGCGGCCTCAGCACATCGTTATTTCACCGGGCCCCTGCAGCCCCACAGAGGCGGGCATCTCGGTGGCCCTTATTCAAGCCGTGGCTCAGATGCCCAAGCCCATTCCCTTGCTTGGCGTCTGCCTGGGCCATCAGGCCATTGGTGCTGCCTTCGGGGCGCAGGTGGTGCGGGCGAAGTCCATCATGCATGGCAAGACCTCTCCCGTGACCCACCGTGGCGAGAGTGTGTTCAAGGGGCTTCCCAATCCACTCACGGTCACGCGGTATCACTCGCTCGCCATTGCGCGCGCAAGCCTGCCGCCTTTTCTCACCGTGACGGCCTGGACGGCCGACGAGGAGATCATGGGTGTCCAGCACGAGACCCTGCCCATCCACGGCGTGCAGTTCCACCCCGA
>JBEARM010000128.1:0-3215 GCA_041163175.1 Pseudomonadota bacterium
CCGGCGGCTGGGCCTGCGGGCGGGATAGATGCAGCCCTGCGAGCGGCGCTCGCCGGCGTCGGGGTGGATGTCGAGGGTGCTGCAGCCGCCGCCGAGGCTACCGAGGGTGCCGACACCGCGACCGACCTGGGTGCCTTCGTGGCCCAGCGCATTCGCGTGCCCGTGCTCGACCCCCAGGCTGCGGCGGTCTGGGCGCAGCGGGCGGAGCAGGCCATGGCCGGGGAGGGCATTCGGCTCGACCCCTTGGTGCTGCGCTCGGTGGTCTTTGAAAAAATGGCCGAGGCGGCCGCCCCGATGCCCACAGCGGCCGACCGGCTCGCAAGCCTTCAGGCAGCGGACCTGGGCGCGAGCCTTCCCTTGGATGGCCCCGACGCCGACGTCGATCGCCTCGTGGGAGATCTCGCCGCGGGCGGCTCCTCCCGTCTGGGTGGTGGCGCCCTGGGTTCGGGTGCTGGTGATGGCGGCCAAGGCCGTCAGGCGAACCAGCAATTGGCCCAGCGCTTCGGCGAACTCATGAACCAGCGGCTCGTGCAACAGATCGCGCAGGGCAATTGGAAGGTGAACATGGATGTTCATCCCCGGGCCTTGGGCGAGATTCAAATTGAACTGCAGTGGAAGGGCGGGGAGCTGGAAGCCTCCTTCCGCGCCAGCCAACTCGCCACCCGCGACCTCCTGCAGGAGGCATTGCCGCGGCTCCGAGAGACCCTCGAGCGCGCTGGCACAGACGTTGCTTCACTGACGGTGGGTGACTCATCCCGTCAAAAAAATGGCGATCAGACGGGTCACAATCGGAATCGCAACGGGCAGTCTGCGGTCCAACCAGGTGGAAGAAGGAAACTGAGATGGCGGACGAACAAGAGCAACAAGAAGGCGGCAAAAAGAAATCGCCCCTGAAATTGATCCTACTGATCGTGGGTCTTCTGGTGCTGCTCGCAGTCACCGTGGTGGCCACCCTGGCCGTGACGGGCTTCTTTAGCCAGCCCGACCCCAACTCGGTGGAAGAACTCCTGAAGAAGGCCGAGGCCGAGAAGGCTGCCGAAGAGGCCAAGGCGGCCGAGGGCGATGGCGATGGCGCCCCCAAGCTTGGTCCCGATGGCAAGCCACTTCCCAACACCAAAGACACCCCTGAGGGTCCAGACAAGGTCACCAAGAATGCGGCCGATGTGAAGAAGTTTGAGTCGCGTTACAAAGAAATGGGCCGCCCCTTGTTGGCCAATGTGACGGGCTCACGCAAGGTCATGCAGGTCACGGTGGCGATCATGACCCACTACGACGATGCGGTGCTCCAGAACATGGAAAAGCACGACTTCGCCCTCCGCAATGCTGCGCTCGATGTCATGCGTCAGGTGACGGAGGCCGAGATCGACAAGCCCACCTTCCGTATCGAACTTGCGGAGAAGATCCGCCTGGCCATGAATGCCGTGCTCGAGAAATACGAGGACTTCGGCGGCATTGAGCAGGTGCTCTTCACCGAGTTCGTGGTTCAGTAACCAGGGGCAGACAACATGGCCGCAAATCCCAGCCTGCTCAGCGAAGAAGAACTCGCCGCCCTCCAAGAGGGGCTGGCCGATGGTTCGATTCCCGCGGAGACTGGATTCAACAGCAAGGTGAGGGTGCGCAAGCACGACCTGGCCAGCGAAGACAGCTCCCTGGGCATCAACGTGGGCGCCATTGAGATGATCAATGAGCGGTTCCTGCGACTCTTCCGCCTGGGCCTGGTCGAGGTGCTGCGGTCTACACCCAAGATCACGCCCATGAAGGCCGAGATCGTGCGCTACGGCGACTACCTCAAGTCACTGAAGGCCCCGTTGTCGGTCAACATGATTCGGATCAACCCATTGCGGGGCAACTCGCTGGTGGTCATTGAGCCCAACATGATCTTTGCCTCGCTCGACGTCTTCTTCGGTGGCCTGGGCAATGGCCGCAGCCGCGGGCCACTGCCGCCCACGCGGCTGTTTACGCCCACCGAGACACGGGTGATTGGCATTGTGCTCGATGTCTTCTTTCGTAGCCTGAAAGATGCCTGGGGCCCCTTGCTCAAGCTTGATGTGGAGATGATCACCTCTGAGATCAACCCTCAGTTCGCGCAGATTGCTGACGAGAACGACCTGGTCATTCTCAGCCGCTTCGAGGTCGAGAACCCCGATGTGGAATCCTTCATCGACCTCGTCTACCCCTATGCCTCACTCAAGCCCATGCGCGATGTTCTGCGCAGCCGCGTGCAGACCAGCGAGGGCAACGAGAGCACCGAGCGCAATTGGCGCGAGGCCCTGCGGGAGGCCACCTTCGAAGCGTCGTTAGAGCTCGAGACGCTGCTGGGCCACATTCCCAGCAACCTGCACACCCTTCAGAACCTTAAGGTGGGCGACCTCCTCTACTTCAAGAAGCCCGACGCGGCCCAGGTTCGCATTGCCAACATCGCCTCCTACGAGGCCGACGTGGGCGTGCAGGACAACCAGATGGCCATTCAGATTCGCAGTTCCTACGACGTGACCGGTAAGACCAGACAGGACTAAGCCATGGAAAACCCAGCAGAACAACAAAACGAAACCGATGTCTTGGCCGACATGGATGTCTCGGGCAAAGGGGGGCAGATCGACCCCGAAGTCCTGCAGAACATTCCGGTCACCATCTCGATCGAGGTGGGCCGCGCCTCTCTTAAGATTCGCGACCTGCTGCGTCTGGCTCAGGGCAGCGTGGTCGAGCTCGATCGCCTGGCCGGTGAGCCCCTCGACCTCCTGGTCAATCAGACCGTGGTGGCCCAGGGTGAGATCGTGCTCGTCAACGACCGTTACGGCATTCGCCTCACCCGCGTGGTGCCGGCGGCCGAGCGGCTCAAGCAAGTCTAAGAGGCCCCTCGATGACCAACGGGCTCGCCAACAGCATGGACTGGCTCTCCATGGCGAGCAGTTTTCTGCTGGTCATTGGTCTGCTCGCCGTGGTGCTCTATTTGCTGCGGCGGTTTCAGCCCGGCGCGCTTGGCGGTGGCCGGCAAATCCAACTCATTGAATCCTTGGCCACCGGCTCACGCCAGCGGGTGGTGCTCGTGCGAGTGCGCGACAAAGATTTGCTGCTGGGTGTCTCGATACAGCAGATCAATACGCTGGCCGAGTGGCCCGCCCCCATCGATGAGCAGCGCCCAATGTTGGGAGGCGCTTCGGCGCCCTCGTCTGCAGCGCGCGTTGCCGCCCGAGGCGATTCCGAGCCCCTGCCGG
>JBEARM010000129.1:0-2516 GCA_041163175.1 Pseudomonadota bacterium
CGATGCCATCGCCCGCACCATGCAGCAAAACCTCTGGCCCGAGCTTGCCCGTGGCCACCTGCGTCCCCTCATGCATGCGGAATTCCCATTGGCCGATGTGGCCAAGGCCCATGCCCTGATGGAATCCTCCCAACATGTCGGCAAGATCGTCCTGAGCGTGAACCCATGAATCGCATCAAACTCCATGTCATCAGCTCCACCCAGCCGGCCGCCCTCATGCGTGCGGTGCGCTTCCTCACGGCCCAGCAGATTCCGATTGAATGCGGCAGCCAATTCGTGAAATTCCCCCGAGGCGAGGCCGCGGCAGATGCGGCGGCTGCAAGCCTCAAGGACATGGGCTTTCGGCCACTGCCCTCCATCGATGCCCTGGAGGCCGAGACCGATGCAAACCTGGCCGAGCGGGTGGCAGCGCCCTTGGCGGCTGAACGGGCCGAGCAGGCCCATCACTGCTGCGACGACCCGAACCATCACCATGGCCATGCACACGATCATCACCACGATCACGGCCACGCCCATGACCATGGGCATGACCACAGCCATGGCCACACGCACGACCACGACCACAAGCACGGTCACTGACCGCACCCATGGCCATCCAGGTCCGGGGCGCTCGGCAGAACAATCTTAAGAACCTCTCCGTAGACCTCCCCCTCGGGGAGATCATCGTGGTCACGGGGGTCTCGGGCTCGGGCAAAAGCTCGCTGGTCTTCGACACCGTGTATGCCGAGGGGCAGCGCCGCTACATCGAGACCTTCTCCGCCTACGCACGGCAGTTTCTCGATCGCATGGACAAGCCCTTGGTCGACCGCATCGACGGCGTGCCACCAGCCATTGCGATCGACCAGACCAACCCGGTCCGCACCTCGCGCTCCACCGTGGGCACCATGACGGAACTCACCGACCACCTCAAGCTGCTCTATGCGCGGGTGGCCGAACTCATCTGCCCAGGCTGCGGGGTGGCTGTGCATCGCGACACAGCCGAAGGCATTGCCACACTGGTCATGTCACAGCCCACCGACACCAAGATCGCCATCTGTTTTGAGCGTGAGGCGCCCGATTCACTGTCCGAAGACGACCTTCTGCAGTGGCTCTCCACCCAAGGCTTCAACAAGGTGCACGCCCGAACCAGCGGCTCGGTGCGTGTGATCACCGACCGCTTTGTCTGCAATGAAGCCCTCGAGCGGGCTCGGGTGACCGAAGCCATCGAAACCGCCCTGCGGTTTGGTGAGGGCCAGTGCCAGATGGTGCTCCTGGAGACCGACACGATCAGCAGGTTCTCCAGCAGCCTGGCCTGCGCCGCCTGCAGCCTGTCCTTCAAGGAACCCCGGCCCGCCCTCTTCTCCTTCAATTCACCGATTGGTGCCTGCGAGACCTGCAAAGGATTTGGCCGTGTGATCGGCATCGACCCAGGTCTGGTGGTGCCCGATGAGCGGCTGAGCCTGAAGGCGGGTGCCATCAAACCCTGGCAGACCAAATCCTACGAGGACTGCCAGGCTGAACTGATGTTGCATGCAGGCCGGCGCGGCGTGGCCACCGACATTGCCTGGAAGGACCTGCCCGCCGAGGACCGCGCCTGGGTCTTTGAAGGCGATGCCGACTGGAAGGGAAACTGGACCAAGCAGTGGTACGGCGTGAACCGCTTCTTCGAGTACCTCGAGGGCAAGGCCTACAAGATGCATGTACGGGTGCTGCTCTCCCGCTACCGCTCGTACACGGAATGCCCGGGCTGCAGGGGCGCACGGCTCAAGCCGGAGGCCCTGCAATGGCAGCTCATGGGCAAGACGCTGGCCGAGGTCATGGCGCTCTCCATCGATGAGGCCTGGGACTGGCTGCAATCCATTCAGACCATGGCCTTGTCCGCGGGGCAGGCTGCAGCTGCCGACCTGGTCTTCAAGGAGATGTCAGCCCGGCTGCAGTTCTGCCGAGCAGTGGGCCTGGGCTACCTCACCCTCGATCGTCAATCACGAACCCTCTCGGGTGGTGAGGTTCAACGCATCAACCTCACCACGGCCCTGGGCACCTCCTTGGTGAACACCCTCTTCGTGCTCGATGAGCCCTCGATCGGCCTACACCCCCGTGACCTGCAACGGCTGGTGGATGTCATGCACAGCCTGCGCGACGCTGGCAACAGCCTGCTGGTGGTGGAGCACGACCCGGCGGTGATGGAGGCGGCCGACCGGATCATCGACATGGGCCCCGGCCCGGGTGAGCGCGGTGGCGAGATTCAATACAACGGCGACTTCGCTGGCCTTGTGACCGGGCCCACCCTCACCGGTGCCTACCTGCGCGGGGAGTGCAGCGTGGAGTCCGCACCGCCCGCACCCGCCGACACCGTGGCCAAGGCGCCGCGCCTCAAGCTGCTGGGCGTGACTGCCAACAACCTCAAGAACATCGACCTCAGCATTCCGCTGCGACACCTGGTCTGCCTGACGGGCGTCTCGGGATCCGGCAAATCCACGCTGGCCCAGGATGTCCTCTTTCCTGCCCTATGCAAACACTTCGGCAAGGCCACCGAC
>JBEARM010000130.1:0-2510 GCA_041163175.1 Pseudomonadota bacterium
CTGAAGGCCTCGATTTCGAGGGTCATGGCCGCAAAGCCACCCGCCGTCTACCTGACCCATTATTCCCAGGTGCGGGATGTCCAGGCCGCCGGCGCCCAGTTGCTCAAGCAGGTCGACCAGTACGTGGCCCTCGCCCTGGCACGCAAAGACCACGGGGAGGGGAGGGCCCGGGCCATTGAGGCCGACCTCCATCAGCTCATTCAGGGACAAGCCCGGGCCATGGGCGTCACCCTGGATGACAAAACCCTTGGCGAGGTGTTGGCTCTGGACATGCGGCTCAATGCAGACGGGCTCTCGCACTGGCTGGAGCGCCTATAATCGCGGGCTTGACCCCCGCCGATCACACCCCCTGCCAACCCGTGCTTCAGGAGTCGGCTGCCTTTGCGCAGCTGAGGGCTGCACTCGCCCGGCGCATCCTGATCATCGATGGCGCCATGGGCACGATGATCCAGCAGCATCGCCTGAGCGAGGAGGCCTACCGGGGCCTGGAAGGCGAGGCTGCCGTGCCCCTCACCGGAGAGGCTGCTGCCGCGCTGGCCGCAGCCACCGCTGCCGGCATTGATGTCAAGGGCAACAATGAACTGCTGAGCCTCACGCAGCCCCGGATCATTCAGGGCATTCACGAGGCTTACTTGGCCGCGGGGGCCGACATCATCGAGACCAACACCTTTGGCGCGACCCAGGTGGCCCAGGCCGATTACCACCTCGAGGCACTGGCGCGCCAGATGAACCTGGCCTCAGCCGAGCTGGCCTGCAAGGCCCGTGACCGATTCAGCACGCCCGAGCATCCCCGGTTTGTGGCGGGCGCCCTGGGGCCCACGCCGCGCACCGCCTCCATCTCACCCGATGTCAACGACCCGGGTGCGCGAAACACCAGCTTTGATGAACTCGCCGCCTCGTATGGAGAGCAGGCCGAGGCCCTCATCGAGGCGGGCGTGGACCTGCTGTTGATCGAGACCATCTTCGACACCCTCAATGCCAAGGCGGCCATCTTTGCCATCGAGAGCCTGTTTGAGGCCCGCGGCGAGCGCATCCCCGTGATGATCTCGGGCACCGTGACCGACGCCTCCGGCCGCATCCTCTCAGGCCAGACCGTGGAAGCCTTCTGGAACAGCGTTCGGCACGCCCGGCCCATCACCATTGGCCTGAACTGCGCCCTTGGTGCTGCCCTCATGCGGCCGTATGTCGAGGAGCTCTCCAAGCTCTCCGATGTGCCCATCTGCATCTACCCCAACGCCGGCCTGCCCAATCCCATGGCCCCCACCGGCTTTGATGAAACACCGCCCATCACCTCGGGCTTTCTCAAAGAGTTTGCTGATGCGGGGTGGGTGAACGTGGTGGGTGGCTGCTGCGGCACCACGCCCGAGCACATCGCGGCCATCGCCCAGGCCGTCTCCACCTACACCCCGCGGGTGCTGCCGCAGGTGGCCCCGAAACTGCGGCTCTCCGGCCTGGAGCCCTGCAACATCGATGAGACCTCCTTCTTTGTAAACGTGGGCGAGCGTACCAACGTCACGGGCTCCAAGCAGTTCGCCCGGCTGATTCTCTCGGGTGATTTTGAGAAGGCGGTGGAGGTGGCCCGGCAGCAGGTGGAGAACGGCGCCCAGGTCATCGACGTGAACATGGATGAAGCCATGCTCGACTCGCAGGCCGCCATGACTCGGTTCTTGAACCTCATTGCCTCCGAGCCCGACATCTCCCGCGTGCCGGTCATGATCGACTCCTCCAAATGGAGCGTCATTGAGGCGGGCTTGAAGTGCGTGCAAGGAAAGGCCATCGTCAACTCCATTTCCATGAAGGAGGGCGAGGCCGAATTCATTCGGCAGGCCCGGCTGTGCCGAAAGTACGGGGCTGCCGTGATTGTCATGGCCTTTGATGAACAAGGCCAGGCCGACACCCTCGCGCGGCGCCAGACCATCTGCTCGCGGGCTTACAGCCTGCTCACGGACACGGTGGGCTTCCCCCCTGAAGACATCATCTTCGACCCCAACATCTTCGCCATTGCCACAGGCATTGAAGAGCACGATCGCTATGCCATCGACTTCATCGAGGCCACGCGCTGGATCCGAGAGAACCTGCCTCATGCAAAGGTCTCGGGCGGCGTCTCGAATGTGAGCTTCTCGTTTCGTGGCAACGACCCGGCACGTGAGGCCATCCACACCGTCTTCCTCTATCACGCTGTGCGCGCAGGCATGACCATGGGCATCGTCAATGCCGGCCAGCTCGGGGTCTACGAAGACCTCTCACCGGAGCTGCGAGAGCATGTGGAAGACATTGTGCTCGCCCGCAGGCCCGATGCCACCGAGCGGATGATTCAGTTTGCCGAGCAGCTCAAGGGTGGCGCCAAGCGTGACGAAGAGAAGCTCGCCTGGCGTGAGCTGCCCGTGGAGAAGCGGCTTGAGCATGCCCTGGTGCATGGCCTGACGGAATTCATTGTGGAAGACACCGAAGCCGTTCGGGCCGCCGTGGAGGCCCGGGGCGGCCGGCCCATCGAGGTCATCGAGGGCCCC
>JBEARM010000131.1:0-3346 GCA_041163175.1 Pseudomonadota bacterium
GCCCGAGCCGCCAGCCAATCCCGAGTCGGAATCGGAACAGGAAGCAGGAGAGGAAGCGGAGTCGGGAAAAGAAGCGGAATCGGAGTCGGAGTCGCAATCCGAGCGGAACTCAGAACCTGGCTGACCGCAAGCCTGTCCCCAATCCGAGCTATGTCCAGTAGCAGCGCCAGGGCGCGGAACCGGAATCTCCACCCGCAGTCCGGACGCGGGTGGCAAGGCCACTGGCCGAAGGCTGTCCCGCAGGGTCTGGAGGTCGCCGTTCAGCCATGGGAAACGCGGACGGAAGGGCTGGAGGCCGAGGGCTTCCGGGAGGGGTTGCGGGAACGGGTGTGGAACAGCTTCGGCAACACCCACTGCAAACCCCTGGCCTTGAGCCATGGCGTGGCGAGCACGAACCCAACGGGGTTCAGGCTGGCATAACTCAGGCGTCCGCTCCGCCTGGCGCAACCAACACCGCCCTCAGGCCGCCACGGCCGCCTTCGAACTCACCGCCATGCCCATGCTCACGGGCACCCTCATCACGGCCATTGGTTTTCTGCCCATTGGCATTGCCAAGTCGGTGGTCGGTGAGTACACCTTTGCCATTTTTGCGGTCACGGCTGCTGCGCTCATGGTCTCCTGGCTGGTCTCCGTCTTCTTTGTGCCGGCCCTGGGTTATTGGCTGCTGAAGTCGCCCACGCCCTCAGGAGCTGCTGGACATCAGCGCGGGCCAGGTGAGGCCCACGGTGGTGGACCGGACACCGCCTTCGCCCAGCGGTTCCGTGCACTGGTCACGCGCTGTGTGGAGAGACCGGTCACCACGCTCGCGCTCACGGTGATTGTTTTCATCTTGGGCCTGGTGGGCATGGGCCAGGTGGAACAGCAGTTTTTCCCGGACTCATCCCGGCCGGAGATTCTCGTGGACGTGACCCTTGCGGAGGGCAGCAGCCGTCGGGCCACCCTTGCGGAGGGCAGCAGCCGTCGGGCCACCGACCAGGCTGTGGAGGCCCTGGAGGCCGCTGTGCTGGAGACCCCAGGGGTGGGCACGGTGGCCAGCTGGGTCGGCGCCGGCGCGCCGCGTTTTTTCCTTCCACTCGACATCATTTTTCCAGACCCCAACGTGGCGCAACTCGTCATCCAGCCCGCCAAGGGCGCTGACCGCGAGACCATCCTTGCAGCCCTTCAGGCAAAACTGCCCGACATCGCGCCTGAGGCGCGGCTTCGCATCAAGCGGCTGCCCAATGGGCCACCGGTGCCTTATCCCGTCGCCTTCCGCCTGGTGGCAGACCGTCCAGAGGCGGCCATGGCAGCGGCCGAGCAGGTGCAGGCCCAGATGCGCGCCCATCCAGATTTGCGCATCGTTCACCTCAACTGGCAGGGCGAGCGGCCCGTCGCGCGGGTGCAGGTGGACCTCGCCCGTGCGCGTGAACTCGGTGTACCGCCGGCCGTGATTGCGAGAACGCTGGAGGCGCGCTTTGCCGGGGTGACCGTGGGTGAATTCCGCGAGGCGGACAAGCGCATTCCTCTGTTGCTGCGGCTGCCGCAGGCCGAGCGTGGCGAGGGCTTGGCTGGTCTCCGGGGCCTGTTGCTGCCGGCGCTGTCTGGGGATCAGGTGCCGCTCGACAAGGTGGCCCGGGTGGAGATGGTCTGGGAGCCAGGGCTCGTCTGGCGACGGGATCGCGAGTACGCGGTGACGGTGCAGGCTGCCATCGGCACCGATCGCCAGGCCGCCAGCGTGAGTGCAGAGCTTATGGCGCAGCTGGCGCCCATGGCCCGCGGATTCCCCGCAGGCACGAGACTCCAATTGGGTGGCGAGGTGGAGGAGAGCAGCAAGGGGCAGTCATCGATTTTTGCAGGCATGCCGATCATGTTCTTCCTCACGCTCACACTGCTGGTGATGCAATTAAAGAGCACGCCCAAGAGCTTTATGGTGTTGGCCACTGCGCCCCTGGGGGTGGCAGGTGTGGCGGGTGCCCTGCTGCTGCTCGACCGTCCCTTCGGATTTGTGGCCATGCTCGGCGTCATTGCCCTCATGGGCATGATCATGCGCAACTCGGTCATTCTGATCGACCAGATCGACAAAGAACGGGCCAAGGGCCTTGGCCTGCAGGCGGCGATTGTCGAGGCCACGATGGGCCGCTTTCGCCCCATTGCCCTAACGGCGGCGGCAGCCATTTTGGCGATGATTCCCCTTCAGGGGTCCGTCTTTTGGGGCCCCATGGCGGTGGCCATCATGGGCGGACTCATTGTGGCCACGGCCCTCACGCTGCTGTCTCTTCCCGCCCTGGTGGCACTGGTCGGCCGGTGGGGGCGGGTGCTTGACTAGCCGGCTGGGGTAAACACTAGGGTTGTTCCCGGCGCCCCGCCTAAGTCTTTTGGGTACACTCGTGCTGTCCATGGCAGTCGGCTGTCGATTGGTTGGACCTTTCGAATTTTCCAAGGAGATGACATGAAGCATTCCCAGACCGAAGTGGCCGAAGTCAAAGCCACTGCCGAACAGGCTCAAGTCGGCCGTCGTAAGTTTTTTGGCAAGGCTGCAACGGCTGCTGTGGCAGCCCCCGTGGTTGCTGGCTTCCCCGCCATCGCCGTGGCACAGGCGCCCATTGTCCTGAAAATCCAGGGCTCCTGGGGTCCGAACCAGATTTTCTCGGAAATGGCTCAGCAGTATGTCGCGCGCGTCAACGAAATGGCGGGTGGTCGTCTGCGCATCGAGTACCTGCCTGCAGGTGCGGTGGTCAAGCCCTTCGAGATCATCGACGCGGTGAGCAAGGGCGTTCTCGATGGTGGCCACCATGTGTCCGCCTACTGGTACGGTAAGAACAAGAGTGCTGCGCTCTTCGGCACGAGCCCAGTGAGCGGTGCCACCCCAGAGATCGGCCTGACCTGGATTTACAAGGGTGGCGGCCAGGAACTCTGGAACAAGCTCACCGCCAAGCTGGGCCTGAATGTGGTGGGCTTCTTCTCCTTCCCCATGGCTTCCGCTCCTCTCGCTTCCGTAGAGTCTGCTTCTGGCTCGCTGATCGGCTTTGTCTCTGCTCTCCCTTCCGGGGAGCCTTCTCCCTTCCTCGCTTCCGTTCTTCGCTCTTCTTACGAAAGGCTCATCCTCGAGGAGGCCGCCAGAGAAGAAGCAAGAAAGAGAACAAGAGAAGGCCTCGAGCCTCTCGTACGGTCAACGGAAGCTCTTGGAGTTTGCAGCCGTGCTGATGTCGGAGCCAAAGCTCGTGCTTCTTGACGAGCCTGCTGGTGGAGTCAATCCGGCGCTGATCGACCAACTTGCGCAACGCATTCAGGACATGCGCGCAAGAGGTCTGACTTTCCTGCTGGTCGAGCACAACATGGAGCTCGCCGGCTCCCTCGACCTCTCCGG
>JBEARM010000132.1:0-2956 GCA_041163175.1 Pseudomonadota bacterium
GAATCCCAGTACTTCAACCTGGGCCCCATTGGCGAAGACCAGCTCGCCGACTATGCCCAGCGCGCCAAGGTCTCCGATCGAGACGCACGGTCTCGACTGGCCACTGTGCTGGGCTAATTCCGCTCCCAGACCACCGGCTCACCGGCCGCGCACGCGCGCTCCAACATCTCCAAGACCGGCACCAGCCGGCGTGACAGCCCAACCGGCCGGGCCCCTAAGGCCGCATCGGGCAGCGCGCCCTTGGACTGCAGGGCCTCCAAGCCCGCCTCGAGCTGCGCCTCGGTCTGGGCATCCTGCTGCTTGGCCGCGGCCTTGGCGGCCTGGCCTGCAGCGATCAGTGCCGGCAAGCGATCAACCACCCAGATGCCCGGCACATGGCCATCCTCGCCCAAGGCCTTGAAGACCTGCTGGGCCACCTCCTCGGTCATCACAAATGATGCGGCGGCCTTGCTCATGAATCGAATCACTGGGCTACACTCCTTCGCTCTTGGGGGTTACACAGATGCAGGTGCTGATGTCCATTGTCTCTCGGGCCCGTCCGTGGCGCCTGCTGTGCCTTCAGAGGGTGTGGCTCGGCTGGCCTGCCTTGCTGGCTGCCGCGGTCTTGCTCACAGGCTGCTCGCCCACACACGACTGGCGGATCGTGCGGGACCCTGAGGGCCGATGGTCAGTGACCCTGCCAGGCAAGCCCGTGGAGGTCACCCGCCAACTCAGCCTGGCCATGCCCAACGGCGGCGAGCAGCCGATTTCTCTGCGCCTGCATGCCGCCAAGGTGGGTGAGACCCGTTTCACCATGGGTGTGGCCCAGCCGCTTGGCCCGTCTGGCCAGGCCGCATCCGCCCCCTTGCTCGAGGGCATACGCAAGGGCTTGGAGGCAGCGATGCTGCGCAACCTTCGCGCCACGGTCGAAGACGGCCGCGCTGCATCCTCCAGCACGGGCTCAAGGTTTCGGGCCACTGGCGAGATCGCGCTCAAGGCCAACGCGCCAGCCGTGCCGGCCTTTCTGGAGATGACCACGCTCGTGCAGGGCGGCGTGGTGATTGAAGCCCTGGTGGCCGGGCCCATGTCGGAGCGCAACGAGCAGGCCATCGAGCAGTTCTTCGACAGCCTTCGCGTGCCCGCGCAGTAGCCCCACCCACGGGACCGAGCACCTGGTCGATCGCCGCACTGGTCTGGCCTTTTGGCCTGGCCTATGCGATGTCGTATGCCCTGCGCACCATCCATGCCGTGCTCTCACCCGCGTTTGTCGCGGAACTCGGCCTCTCAGCCGGCGCCCTGGGCCTGCTCACCAGCGCCTATCTGGTGACCTTCGCCGCCATGCAGCTGCCCGTGGGCCTGCTGCTGGATCGGTATGGACCACGTCGGGTGGAGGGCAGCCTCTTGCTGCTGGCCCTCCTGGGCTGCGTCCTCAGTGCCGTTGCCGAATCGTTCTGGCTGCTGTGGCTCGGCCGCGCCTTGGTGGGCATGGGCGTGTCGGCCTGCCTGATGGCCTCCTACAAGGCCTATCGCCTGGCCATGCCCATGCGGCTGCAGGCGCCGCTGGCCTCCACCATGCTGGTCATTGGTTCTTTCGGGGCGCTCTGCGCCACGCTGCCCGTGGAGTGGGCCCTGGGCTGGCTCACCTGGCGCGAGATCTTCTGGGTGTTGTCAGGCTGCTTTGGCCTGGCCTGGGCGGCCATTGTCTTTGCACTGCCGCCGCTGCCCTCGCCGGCCCGCCCCACGGCCCGCCTCTGGGCTGATGCCCGCGCGGGGCTCACCACCGTCATGACCCACCCAGAATTTCGACGGCTTCTGCCCTTTGCGCTCCTCACCTACGGCGGCCTGCTGGCCATGCACGGCCTCTGGGTGGGCCCATGGCTGCGGGTGGTGGAAGGCCAGACACCGGCAGAAGCCGCCCTGGGCATCTTCATCATCACGGCCACCGTCATGGGCAGCCATTTGCTCACGGCCTGGCTGGCCAGTCGCGTGGACCGCTGGGGTTGGAGCCTCGAGGGGCTCATGCGTGTGGGCCTGCTGGCCATGGCCAGCATGACGGCGCTGGCCGTGCTCGGGGTCTGGCCACACCCGTGGCTGGGATGGATGCTGGTCTTCCTGGCGGGCGGGGCCACCACCCTCAGCTACACGCGGTTTGTGCAGTCCTTCCCGGAACAGCTCTCGGGCCGGGCCACCACCAGCCTGAACTTCCTCATTTTTTTGGGAGCCTTCCTCGTGCAGTGGGGCGTGGGCCTGCTCATCGATGGCTTTGAGGCCTGGGGCCTCGATGCCCCGCAGGCCATGCGGGCGGCCATGGGGGTCTGGGTGGTGGGTCAGGTGCTGGCGCTGGCCTGGCTGGTCAGGCCCGAAGGGCCGCGGGCGGGTCCAGCGCCCGTCGAAGGCTGATCGCCGCGGCAACCTCCGAGACACCCAGCGGGGCGCCATCGGGCAGGTCGGCCAAGTCCGCCACAGTTCGGGCCACTCGGGTGAGGCGATGCTGCACACGCAGGCTCCAACCCAGGCGCTCGGCCGTCTGCGTCAACAGCCGTTGGGCGTCGGGCGCCATGGGCGCATGCTGCTGCAGGTCTCCCACCGCCAGCGCAGCATTGAGGCAGCCCTGTCGATCCAGGGCCCGCGCCTGGGCACGCGTCACATCCTCCAGCGTCGGCTGCACTGCATGGGCCACAGACGCGCGGGGCCAGGTGAGTTGCACGGCCAGGTCGAAGCGGTCGAGCAGGGGGCCGGAGAGCCGTCCGCGGTAACGGGCCACCTGATCCGGGCTGCAGGCGCAGTGGCGGGTGAGGTGGTTGGCGCCATAAAAGCCGCAGGGGCAGGGGTTCATGGCAGCCACCAACAAAGGGGCGGCGGGCAGCACCTGCCGGTCGTGCACCCGGGCCACGCGCACCTCGCCGGTCTCCAGCGGCTCACGCAGGGCCTCAAGCGCAGCCCGACTGAATTCCGGCAGCTCATCCAAGAAAAGCAC